>JAERSX010000918.1 GCA_016845285.1 Deltaproteobacteria bacterium
CTCGGCGGATGCTGGGCACCGGCCCCGAGAGCTCGACGCGGCCATCCCCTCGGCGGGGCAGGATCAGGGAGCCGAGGACGCCGCCGCCCACGACGCCCACCGCGGTGATCCAGGCCACCTGGGCGGGTGTGTAGAGGAACATGCCCTGTGTGGCCCAAGGCACCGCGAAGAGTGCGGCGCCGCCGAGGCCCATGCCCAGGTTCGCTCCGCGGGCCTGGGCGCGGCTGAGGCCGAACTTGGGCTGAAGGAGATGGCCCGCCAGGGCACCGAGGTCGCTGGTGACGAGCAGACCTCCCAAGATGATGCGGTGGTCGAGGTTCCAGGTGTAGCTGGCCGAGGTGGCGAGGATGCCCAGCCCGAGGCCCGCGAACATGCCGGTGCGGGTCCAGGCGATCCGGTCGCCGTCGCGCGCGGGGAAGGCGAGGCCGCTGATGCCGGCGAAGGCGCCGGCTCCAGCTCCGATGGCCATGCCCAGTGGGATGGGCTCGCCATACCAGGACGGCATGGCGGCGAGCACCGTCATGTTCCAGATCGCCAGCTGCTCGGCTGTGATGATGGCGCTCGCATCGGCCTGATCGATGCCCTTCTTGGGATTGATCAGGAACCCGCTGGCCACCCCGACAACCGCGCCGCCCAGGCCCATGCCTCCGGCGATGCGCCAGTACTCGGTGTCGGTGGCGGAGCCGACGGGCCCGAGGAGGCTGGCACCCATCACGCCGTGCCAGAGGCCGAGGCGCAGGCGGGCTGGGAGGATCACCTCGCCCTTGCCGGTGTCGGGTGCCCGGGCTGCCTCGGCGGGGTCTTCGGCGGCCGCAGGGGCACCGAAGGCCAAGAACAGGGTGAGGAACAGCGACACGAACATTGGACTACCAGGCCTGGTCGACGCAGGGGTCGATGCCCACGAAGGGCACAGCGGCGATCTCGTCGGAGGGGGCATCCAGGGGCGTCGCGGTCAGGCCCGCGCTGCTGATGGCCCAGATGCTGTCCTCCATGATGACGCTGCGGCGGACGTTGGCGCAGTAGGAGTAGGTGGTCTGGGCGAGCACCGCCTCCTGGACCACCGAGCCGGTGTGGCTCAGCCCGGTCTCCACGTTGGCCTCGAAGACCTCGAGCACGCCAGCGCCGTCGTAGCTCCAGCTCGGGATGGCCAGGGCGTCCTTCTCGGCGAAGTAGTTGAAGGCGTGGTGTTCGGACTGTGCCTCGCTGCCCCAGGCATCGACGATGAGCCGGTCCTGCAGGAAGGGCTCCTCGAGATCGGTGACGTCGAAGATGGACACCGCCAGCCCCCACTGGCCTCCGTCGCCGCCGTCGTCCATGCCCACGGTGAGGAGGTGGTTCTCGTCCATGGGGTGGATGTAGTCGGAGAAGCCGGTGACGGGCAGCTCGCCGGCCACGTCGATGTCCTCGGGGTCGCTCAGGTCGATGGTGAAGAGGGGGTCTCCGAGGATGACCTCGTAGGTCACGAGGTAGCCGAGGCGACCGGTGAAGCGGGCCGCGAAGATTTCCTCTCCGGGGGCGAGATCGTGGGCGCTGTCGAGCTCCACGAAGTGGCCCTCGGCGTCGTCTTCCAGGGTGAAGACGCTGCTCGACCAGGTGGAGGTGTCCCAGGGCTCGGGCTTGACCGTGGTGGCCACCCGGAGGATGCCGTTCCGCTCGGAGAGGGCGAACTGGTCGGACAGGGTGCCTTCCAGGACGCCGGTGGCGGCGTAGACGGGCTTGCTGCCGGCCTGACCCAGATCGAACTTGTGGATGACGGTGTCGAGCTCGCTGTCCTTGCTCGGGAAGGGGCCGCCCTCGTCGTACTCCATGATGCCCAGGTAGATGGCCGTGGGGCTGGCGTAGACGGTGTCTGCGCGGCCGGTGACCGCCGTACCCACGAAGCTGGCATCGGGGTCGGAGAGGTCCAGCGAGTTGACGTGTGTGAGCTCGGTGCCGCCGAGGCGATCGCTGTACCAGACATCGGTGCAGTCGCAGGCCCGCGTCTCGTCCACCGACCAGTCCGCGTCCTGGCGGACGTTGTCGTGGATGATGGGAAGCCAGCTGCCCAAGGAGGTCTTCTTGATGGCCTTGCGGGACTCCCGCAGGTTGCCGGAGCCGGCATCGACGTCGATGTCCTCGTGGCTGACCACGAACAGGCGGTCACCGATGCGGCGGCTCTCCTTGAAGCTGCCCGTCGCGTAGGTCTCGCGGAGCACCACGGGCTCGGCGAGGTCGCTCACGTCGATGATGGTGACCTGGGTGTAGTCGCCGGTGCGGGAGGGGACGTCGCCGGAGCGCGGGCTGGGCTGGTCGCTGTACCACTCGTAGTGGTCGCTCAGGACGACGACGGTGACGCCGTCGTCGAGGAGGTAGAGGCCGCGGGGGATGCCGTCGATGGCCACGCGGCCCAGCTCGGCGGCGTCTTCGATGGGCCAGGCGCGACTGGCGACCAGGTAGCCACCGGCGAGGGTGTAGAGCATCTCGCCGTCGGTCTTCATGAGGTCGTCCTCGTCGACGCCCTGTTCCTGGATGTTCGTGGTGCTGTAGCTGCTGGCCCCGCTCTCTCCGTCTTCGGCCGTGGCCAGGTCCATCTCGTTGGCCATGAACACGCCGCCACCGCGGAAGTCAAAAGACCACCAGTAGCGGGCCTCTTCGAGCGCCATGTCCTTCATGTACCGCTCCATCTGGTCGCAGTCTTCGAAGGTGCGCAGCGTGGGATCGGCATCCATGCCGGAGCAGCCGAGGGTGAGCAGGGCCAGGGGGGCGAGCAGGGTGCGGGTCATCGAACTCTCCGGCAGTTGAAGTGCCGATGGGGTTGTATGCACAGGGCGTGCCACATCTCGTTGATCGCGTAATGCACGAGGTGATCGTGGGACTCATGGACGTCGTGTGGTGACCGGGAGACCCGGATCGCGGCGTCCATGTCGCTCCTGGGATGACGACGAGAGCACGACGTGAGGGCGACTCGGTCGCAGGGCGCGCCCTGGCTGGAGAGGTCGGTCCACGGAGACCTTCAGCCGAGAAAGTCCTTGGGGTTCAGCCGCTCCCGCCGGAGCTGGTTCCGGATCTGCTTCGGTGAGCGTCCCGTGGCCTTGGCGATGCGCGCCACGTTGCCCTGATGGCGGCGCAGCATTGCCTGGAGCTCGGCTCGTGCCGTGTTGGCGGCGCCACGTTGCCGCTCTGCGGGGCTGGGCTCCGGTGGCAGTCGGGGCAGCAAGTCCTCGTCTGCCGGATCGATCTCGTCGGTGTTCTCCTCGGCCGCCTTGGACAGCCGCGCCTCGACGAGCTCGCGGAAGAGCTGGGGGTGCTGACGGGCGTGGTTGCGCAGCTCGGACGCCAGGTGGCGGAGCTCGGTGAGGTTGCCGGGCCAGTGGTGACGCACCAGGCGCTCGGCCAGCACCACGTCGAGCGCCGTCATATCGTCGCCCATGGCGGGCTCGATGAGAGCCAGCACGTCCTCGGGGCGGTCGCGCAGCGGCGGCAGGACGAGCCCTTGCTGGCCGATGCGGGCGAAGAGGTCGGACCGAAAGCGTCCCTCGCTCACCGCCGTGCCGAGGGGCTTGCTGGTGCTGGCCACGATGCGGACGTCCAGCTCGGTGCCTGGGTCGTCTTCGCTGAAGGAGACCGTGTTCCAGACCAGGGCCTCGAAGAGCACGGCCTGGGCAGGGTCGGGCAGGGCGCTGAGCTCCTCGAGGTACAAGGTGCCGCCGGGCGTTCCGCGAAGCAGGCCGGTGGTGGTGGCGGTGCCCCGGAGCTCGTCGACGGCTTCGGTCGAGCTCATGCCGCGACAGTCGGAGGTGCGGAGGGCACCCGAGCGACCGCTGAGGCGGTGGATGGACTGGGCCACCTGGGCGCGACCGGTTCCCGACTCGCCTTGGAGCAAGACGGGGAAGTCGGCGCGGGCGAGGCGGGGGATCGAGGCCCGGAGGGTCCGCATGGCCGGGGCCATGCCCTCGAGTCCGCGGAGCGTGGGGGCCTCGAGCTCCACCTGCTCGCGGCGCAACACCAGCAGGCTCTCTCCCACGCGCAGCACAGCGCCGTCGTCGACCTCACGGCGCTCGATGCGTTGGCCGTCCACCCAGGTGCCGTTGGTGCTGACGTCTTCGATGTGCAGGTTGTCGCCGTCGACCCACAGTCGGCAGTGGATCCGGCTCAGTGCGGTGTCTTCGGGCAGGGCCAGATCGTGAGCCCCGGTGACGGAGCGGCCGAGCAAGCAGCCGGTCGCAGGCAGCGGACAAGCCGGCGCCTCGACGGGGCGCCGTCCGGTGAACACGAGGCGGGCAGACCAGAAGGACGTCATGGGGAGTCAGCCGCGGACGGTAGCACGCGCCGTGTACCCTCGAACGACGCAAGGGGAGCCTGATGATCGGCGCGCTGTGGAGTCTGTCGGCCGCGTTGGCGGTGGCTCCGCCGACGGCCGACGTGGATCGCGGTGTGGTCGACGAAGTGTTCACGCTGACGTTGTCGGTGGCGGACGGCGAGACGCTCGAGGTGGGCCTGGGCGGTGCGCCGCCCGACACACTCTCCGACGGCGAGCTCGCCATCGACGCGACCACCGTGGTGCGCGCGGTGGCTGTCGACGGTGACGGCGCGCGCTCCGAGGAGCTTGTCCTGACCTACCTGTTCGTGGACGACGTGGTGGAGCAGGATGTGTTCTCGCAGGCGATCGTCGACCATCCCGAGCTCGGTCCCCGGCTCCGCGACACCCTGTCGGCGCTGCCCTCGGTCTCGCTCGTCGTCGGTGAGGACCTCGGCCAGTCCGAGGCGCCGGTGTCCTTCGAGTGGCTTGAGACCGACGGCTCGGGCTTCCAGGTGTCCTGTGGCGCGGCTCGGGTGGGCGGCCACAGCATCAACTACCCAAAGAACAACTTCCGCCTTTACTTCCGCACCGAGTACGGGCCGGGACGCCTCGAGGCAGATCTGTTCAGCGAGGCTGCGACCGGTCGGCAGCCCACCGGCGTCCCACCCCTCGACCGGCACGACTCCCTCGATCTGCGCGGTGGTGCCCACGACTCGGTCTTCTACCTGGGCACGCGCGGCCAGTACCTGCGCAACCTCTGGATGGACGAGACCGAGCTGGCCATGGGCCACCTCGCGCCTCACGGACGCTTCGCCCACCTGTACCTGGACGGCGTCTACGACGGTCTCTTCCACGTGCGCGAGCGCTTCGACGCCGCCTTTCTCGCCGCCCATCTCGGTGGCTCCGAGGACGACTACGCCGCGGTCAACGGCACCCGCACCATCGACGGGAGCAGTGCGCCCTGGTCTGCCATCGTCGCGGCGCTGGGCGACTACGAGACCCTCGCCACGTGGATCGATGTGCCCCAGCTCCTCGACTACCTCGTGCTCCAGCTCTACGGCGCCAACACCTGGGACTGGCTCTACAACCAGAATTGGATGGCCGCCGGACCGAACACGGCCGTGGGCGGCTGGGTCTTCCACAGCTCCGACAGCGACATCAGCCTCTACTACGCCCCCGACACCTACATGCTCGACCAACCGGGCCCCGACTACCTGCTGAAGGCGCTCCTCGAGGAGGCTCACCCGGACTTCTCGATCGCGCTCGGCGACGCCCTGCATCGCAACCTCCGCGGCGACGGCCCCCTGACCCCCGATGCGGCCACTGCTCGATACGCCCGCATCGCCGACGACATCGAGGACGCCGTGGTGGCCGAGGCCGCGCGGTGGTCGCCGACCTGGTCGCCCGATGACCACTGGGTCCCCGAGCGCGACTACCTCATCGACGAGTGGTTCCAGGCCCGCACCGACGAGCTGCTCGAGGACGTGGTGGAGGCGGGGTGGATCGAGCTGCCAGGGCCCGAGCTCTCCCCTGAGCCCGGCTTCGTCGACGATGCCCAGCAGATCGAGGTCTCCGTGCCAGACGGAGTCGACGCGGAGGTCTGGGTCCGCCTGGACGGAGGCGATCCCCGGGAGCCCGGTGGAGCCCTCGCGGCCGAGGCGGTGGGCGGTACCTCGAGCTGGACCACGGAGGTCTCGGGCGGGGCGCTCGTCACCGCGCGGGTCCGCCGAGGCGAGGTCTGGGGCCCCCTGGAGCGCGGCTTCTACGAGGTCGACGAGCCGCTGGCCGTGGTGCTCAACGAGTGGAATGCCGTGGCCGAGGACAAGGAGCTCGCCGAGGGAGACGCGGCCCTGGGGAGGCTCGAGGGCAACGGTGGCGACTGGCTGGAGCTCCTCGTCCTCGACGACGAGGTCGACCTGAGGGGGGCGCGGCTGGTGATGGAGGACCGTGGGGGTGCGGCCGGCGAGATCGTCCTGGGCGATCACCCCGTGCTCGACGGGCTCCGCGCCGGCACCCTGATCACCGTCGCCGCCGACCTGCCCGAGGCCCTGGACTACGATCCGGACGCGGGCGACTGGCGCTTCCACCTCCGCGCCAGCCCCGACGGCGAGGTGGCCTCCACCGAGGGCTTCCGCATCACCCACCGGGAGTGGACGCTCAGCCTCTGGGACGGCGACGACGACCTGATCTTCGGGCCCATCGGCGAGGGCCTCTCGCCGGCTGACGGCCTGTCCAGCCGCGAGGTCGGGGTTCTCGCGGCCCAGCCCTCGGCCGCTCTGCGTCGCGACAGTCCCCACTTCGTCGACGCCGACGCCTCCACCTTCGGCGCCGTCAACACCTGGCCGGACGGCGCCCAGGATCTCTCTGTCCTGCGTGGCACCCCTCCGGCCGACACCGCCGAGACCGACTCGGGCCTGCTGGAGGACGGAGAGGCTGCCGGGCCCGTCGTCCGTGCCGAGCCCGGATGTGGCTGCGGCAGCTCGGCACCCGCCGGAGGGTTTGTGATCTTCGGCCTCGTGGGCTTGGGCCTGTGGCGTCGCCGTGCCCTGGTCCTCCTCGCTGGCTGCGCGGGCGCGTCCCCCCAGCCCCAGGCCCCCGGGATGGACACGGCCGCCGATCTCCCCGACGAGCCCGGCACGACGGACGGCGCCGAGGTCTGCAACGGGGTCGACGACGACGGGGACGGTCTGGTGGACGACGAAGATCCCGATCTGGTCGATGGCCTGCCCTTCTACGAGGACGGCGACGGCGACGGGGTGGGCACCGACACCATCGTCACCGCCTGTGGCCTCGGGGCGGGCCTCGCCCTGAGCGGTGGTGACTGCGACGACGACGACCCCGAGGTCCACCCTGGCGCAGACGAGCTCTGCGACGACATCGATCAGGACTGCGACGGTCTGGCCGAAGACGTCCTGGGTGCCTCGGAGGGCTGTGCCGCCGAGAGCTGCCGGGAGATCTTCGACGACGCTCCCGACAGCGCCGACGGCGCCTACTGGCTGGCCCTGGCCTCGGGCAGCACGGCAGAGATCTGGTGCGACATGACCAACGGCGGCTGGACCCTGGGCTTCCTGCGCAGCACGGCCGCCACGGGCAGCCAGGGCGACTTCGGGTCGGGCGAGGTGTCTCTCGACGCCCTGGCGGTGGGACCTGCCGAGGCCAGCGCATCGCCGGACGGCGCTCGGGCCTGGCACGATCTCAACGACTTCCCCTACGACGAGCTGCAGCTGGCGGCCTACCTCTCGGGCACCGAGACCTACCGCTCGGACGCCATCCTCCGGGACCACCTGCGCCTGGCCTTCGGCGAGGACGGCTACCTGCTGTACGGCGAGCCCTCGTCCTACGTCTGGTGCGGCGGAGACGCGGCCTACACCGACGGCGGCGTCGGCGCGGTGGACAACCCCGATGGGGCGCCGTCCGGCTGTCGCGGCCACAGCGCGCTGGGCTCGGGCTGGGACTTCTCGGACAACTTCGGCGCCAACGCCGGGCTGACCCTCTGTGGAAGCGATGGCTCGAACTTCCTCGCGGCGAGCTGGGGCGGAAGTTGGATCAGCTACGGAAACTCAGGGGGCGCTCAGGCCATCTGGGTGCGCTGATCGAGCCAGGCGAGAACCCTGGGGAACACATCGGCTGGGGCGTGCTTGCCGGCCAGAAGGCTGGCGTGGCACAGGTCGCTCGAGGCTCCGTTGGCCATGGCGATGGCCTCGAAGTGGGGCGCCCCCGAGCCGGTCATGTCGAGGATGGGGGCCAGCTCTTCGAGACGCGCCAGGCTGTCACCCTGGGCGGCCACGACGCACAAGGGCACCTCGAGCCTCTGGAGGAGCTGTCGGTAGCTGACGTGGCCGTCGGCGCTCCGCAGACCCCCGGGTTCCCAGATGGTGGCGAGCTGGAGCACCGCGCGGGTGCTGATGGGCTCGACCACCCGCCAGGCCATGGCTCGGAGGCCCTTCGCGCTGAATTGGTGCAGTGCGATGCGGTCGGAGCGCAGGGGAAGGGGCAGGGCGGCCAGAGCCACCGCGCGTGTGGGCCAGTGTGCGGGGAGGTGGGCCAGGCGTCGGGCGATGGGTCCGAACAGCGCGATGGTCCAGCGGAGGCTCCAGCCCGGCTCGGAGTCCACGGGGGCGCCCAGGGTGCACAGCGAGGCCATGCGGGTGTCGTCGGGGTGGAGCGCGGCGTGGACGAGGGCCACCAGACCGCCCATGGAGTGGCCCACCCAGTGGACGGCCTCGGCCCCCGAGGTGGTGCAGGCGGCCGCGAGGATGGCGGGCACGTCCACCTCGACGTGGTCGTCGAAGGACCAGGGCTCCTCGAGGATGGCCCGTCCTCGGCCGTGCCCCCGCAGGTCTACGTTCCAGACCTCGTAGCCGGCGGCGCGCAGCGCCTGGACGAAGCTCACCTCGGGCAGCAGGTCGAAGTGGTGGCGGTTGCTGCCGATGCCATGACAGGTCACGACGACGCCGCGGCGGGTTCCCTCGGGCAACCAGCGATCGGCCCAGAGTCGACCGCCGTCCGTGCGGTTGATCTCCTCGACGCTGTCGGGCTGGGTGTCACGCCCCAGCAGGCGTTCGCCCAGCATCAGCGAGGCCGACACGGCCAGCACGGCCAGCACGGCCAGCACGGCCAGCCCCGCAACGGCGGTCAGCTCGATCTCCACGAGCTCGAAGCGAAGGGTGCCCTCGGGGCGGTGGGGGTATCGACCACCACTTGGCTCAGAACCAGCCGTGGAGCATGAGCACCGAGCTCTGGGCGAAGAGCCCGATGGCGACGTCGCCCGAGTCGTTGCTGATGTACTGGTACTGCCGCAGATACTGGGCCTCGAGGTGGAACCGGGTCCAGGGGTGCCACTCCCCACCCAGGGTGAGCCGGGTGGCGGAGTTCTGTTCGCTGTCGAGGCCGTCATCTCGCCAGTCGACCTTGAGCTTTGCGCTGACCCCGCGGCTGATGAGGTAGTTCAGCTCTTGGTAGACGAAGAGCTTCTGGCTGGCCTCACCGTCCAGGGTGCGGTGCTGCAGATCCACCTCGCCGATGACCACCAGCGGGTAGAGGTTCAGCGCGTACTGCGGACCGAGGGTCAGCTCGGTGGCGCCGTCGTCTTCGAAGACGGTCATGACGCTGCCGCCGGCGTGCCAGCCGAGCTCGCGCACGCCACCCGTCGCGCCCACTCCCCAGCCTGGCGCGCCCGTGTCGCCCGGCCAGGCCTCGATGCCCTCGCGGAAGACGGCAACATTGGCGTAAGGGTAGTTGGGGTTGATGCCGCCTTCGAGACCGAAGACCTGACGATCTTGATCGAAGCCCAAGGCCCGGCGCACGAATGAGGTGTGGTCGGGGATGCGCAAGCCGTAGGCGGGGTTGAAGCGGCCCGCACGCACATAGGACTTGTAGGGGAGGCGATCGACCATCACGAAGGCCTCGCGCACCCGGAAGTAGTCGACGGCGTCGGCGACGGGG
This sequence comes from Deltaproteobacteria bacterium, assembly GCA_016845285.1. Classification (GTDB taxonomy): domain Bacteria; phylum Myxococcota_A; class UBA796; order UBA796; family UBA2385; genus BH17. The sequence goes on from JAERSX010000918.1 coordinate 9,725, forward strand.
CCGTCGAGGTCGGAGCCCAGGATGTTGAGGCCGCTGCGTGAAGACTTGAGGCCGGCGTCGGCGTAGATGACCGTCTTCTTGTTCTGGGGCCGCGCTGCCAGGTACAGCTCGGCCTGCATGGGGAAGAGCATCGGGCCGTACGCGGCGCCGATGGGGGTGTACTGCATGACACGGAAGTCGCCGCCGGCGCGCACCACGGGGTCGGGCGTGATCGAGCCGTAGCGGTCTTCGAGCTCGGTGCTGTCGAGCTCTCCGGGCCACCATCCACTGAAGCCCTCGCCGCTGCGGTAGCGGCCTTGGCCCGGGTGGCCGTCGGGCAGGTACTTGTCGTCCTCGGTGTGGTCCGAGGGGCGAGGGCCCCATGTGGGCAGCACCTGCGTGCCGTAGAAGAGCCCGCTGGATGTGCGCATGCCGCCACCTGTGGGGCTCACGTGGCACACGCTGCAGTCCAGGCTGCACCGCCGATCGCGCATCTCGGGATTGGCCCAGCCTGCGGGCTCGATGTGGCAGGTGTCGCAGGCGTGCACAGAGCGCACCGCGTAGATGGGCGTGGCGCCTGAGGTGGGCACGTAGCCCGGCAGCAAGCCGAGGACGGCCACCACGAGGGTGGCGACTGCAGCGATGAGGAGGCGAGTCGCGTGCGGCTTCATGGTGCCTCCGGGAGGATCACCGTCGGATCATACCGGCGGCCGATCGCTCTACACGGGGCGTCGCGTGCGGATCAGCTGGCCTCTTCCTTGTCGTCGTCCTCGGTGTAGTGGATGGCCAGGGGGTCTTCCTCGATCGGCTGTGGACCGGCGACGATGCCGGCGAGATCGGGGTCGATGCCGCCGGTGGTGTCCCGCTCTCCGCGGGCAGCGTGGCGAGCGGCCTTGCGAGCGGCCTTGATCTGGGCCTTTTCGAGCTTGGCGGCTTCGTTGCGTCGCTTCTGGACGCTGGGACGGGACTTGGCCATGGGGGCTCCGAGGGTTCGTCTCGTGGCTCTAACGGGTCCGACACGATCTCACCCGCGCATGGGTTCAGTGGGGACCCGAGGCGCGTCGATGCCTCTTCAGGAGGGGGCTCTCGCTGGATGTCGATGCCCGGGAACAAAAGTCAGGGGTGGGTTTTCCGAGATTTCACTTTCCTTTCCACCCATTTCGGGTTCCTATGAGGATGTCGCCACACTTGGCTGCGCTCCGCCTGACGTGCGGGCTCGGGGAGTGGGGAGGCGGGAGACAAAATTGGCTGCACGAACGCGCAAGCGGCGGGCGTCCCCTCAGCAGGGGTTGGCGCAACCAGAATCGCAGGCCCAAGAAGCCACCCATGAGCCTGGCTTGGGGCAAGGCCTGAGCCAGCTCGGCGCAGGCGCCATGCAGGGCGCCATGGGCAATGCCCAGGTTCAGGCGATCCTGGGTCGCGGTGGGCCAGAGACCGGAGGCGACGAAGGCGGCGGCTCCGACGACGCCACGTCCGTCGGCAGCCACCGACTCCGCGACGGAGCTGGTGGACCTCCGGCCACCCCCGACGATGTCGACGACGTCCGGGACTCGCTCTCGGGTGCCCCCGACGGCGCGGCCGACCTCGCAGGTGCCGTGGGCCAGTCCGGCTTGGACTCCCTCATCGGTGCCGGGCGCGAGACGCTGGATGTCCTGAGCGAGGCTGGTAGCCCCCTCATCGACATGCTGGCCGACGCCGGCATGGCCGGCCTCGACCTCTTCAGCAAGCCTGGCGGCACCGATGCCGTGGAGCAGGCGGCCCGGCCAGATCGTGGCGGAGGCCAGGCGAGCTCCGGTGGCGAAGCTGGGAAGGAAGCGCAGAAGGCGGGGCCCGGTGAGAAGCGTGCCGACAGCGAGGGCCCAGACGCCCTGAGCAAGGTCGCGGAGACCCAGGCCGATCCGAGCGCGGTCCAGGGGCTGGTCGACGCCGGCCTGCAGCCGCAAGAAGGCGAGGCCTTGTCGGGTCTCGCGGACGCGGGCCTGAGCCCGTCGGACGCAGCCGTCATCGAGGGCGTCGCGGACGCCGGCATGCAGGGCGATGACCACACCATCCTCCAGCAGGTGGCGGGTGCGGGGCTCCAGGCCGACGAGGGCGAGGCGGTCCTCGGGCTCGCCGAGGCGGGTCTCGACGCTGCCAGCGCGGACGGTCTCCAGGGTCTCGCTCAGGCGGGCGTCGATGTGGCGGACAGCGCGGGTCTGGAGGGGCTGTCCTCGCTGGCCGACTCCGCTGACCAGCTCAGCGCCCTCTCCGATCTCAGCTCGCTGGGCTTCGGCGCATCCGAGCTGGCCAATGCCGACACCTTGTCCGAGGTGGCCGCAGACGCGGGTGATGCCGTGTCCGTGGATGC
>JAERSX010000919.1 GCA_016845285.1 Deltaproteobacteria bacterium
TGTCGGTGTCGGTGTCGGTGGCGGTGTCGGCGTCGGCGTCGGCGTCGGCGTCGGCGTCGGCGTCGGCGTCGGGGTCGGCGTCGGCGGGGCCACCCCAGCCGTAGTCATCGTCATCGTCGTCGTCCGCCAACCCCCTGGGTCCGCAGCCCACCAGCACGAGCAGCAGTCCGAGTCGCAGCATCTGTCACCTCGGTGACAGCTTACCCAAGGGCCGAGATGGGCTGGGTACACCTGGGCCACCAGACCAGGACCTCGAACGTCCACCAGCGCCGATAGCTCCGGCGCCGGCAGATATTTTGTTGTGTTCCCCTTCGTGCAGCACGTGCCGTGCACACGATGGATGCTGACTCAGTTGGCGTCGGCGTAGAAGAGCGCGCGACCGCACCCATCGCACAAGTACGCCTGGATGGTGCCCTCGCTGTTCGTCAGCTTCCCGGACCACGGCCCCGTCTTGGGGGGCGCGGTGCGCGTGTAGTGAAAGCCCACGTCGGTGAGCCCATGCCCCTTCTGGTCGACGATTTTGATGGGGGTCAAGCGCGTCTTGCAGTCTGGGCAGGTCTTCACGGCCATGCTCCTTCCGGTTCGTGTCTTGCACCGTACACCCCGCGCGAGCTGAGCGACCGGTGGGGTGGGAGCTGCCAGCGGTGGCCACCTCTCATGCGCTCGTGGTCACTCGAGATCCTCCTTCTCGCCTGCGGACCTGGAGACGAGGACCGTCAGGGTCCGACGGTCGATGACACCTGTTCGAGCTGTGCGGAGCCGGTTCGATCCACCAGCCGAGCCTTGTCCCATTGCTTGGGGTGTTCGGGGATACTCCCCTTGTGCTGACTCTCAGTACCGAGAGGCCCCTGCCCGAGCAAGTGTGAACCACCATGAGTCTTGGAACACCCAACCCCTGGAATCAAGTAGCTGCAGGCTACAGTGGCTGGACCCAGCAGCACCTCGCCAAGTACGCCGCTGAAGTCGTGCAGTTGCTGGATCCGGCGTCCAGGTCGAGGGCGCTCGATGTTGCATGTGGCTCCGGCGCGGCGACCCTGCAGCTCGCACCCCGTGTCGAGCAGGTGGTTGCGGTCGACTTCTCGCCCGGAATGTTGGCGGAACTGCGGCGGAAGCTGGGAGAGTCCAGTGTCGACAACGTGGATGTGGTGGAGGGTGACGGGCAGTCTCTGGAGTTTCCTGCCAGGTCCTTCGACCATGCGGTGTCGATGTTCGGACTCATCTTCTTCCCCGACAGGGCTGCCGGGCTCTCCGAGCTCTACCGATGCCTTCGGCACGGCGGAACAGTCGCGGTCTCGTGCTGGCCCCCCGCCTGTGACTCCCCAGCAATTCGTTGGATGGTCGAGGGGGTTCGTGCTGCGTTTCCCAACATGCCACCACCGCCGCGCTCCGAGACCGCCTTGGACAGCCCCGACAAGGTGGTCGCTGAGTTGGGGGAAGCAGGCTTCCGCAGCATGGAGATCCACCCACTCTCTCACGATGTTGTTGTGCACGATGTTGCGGGTGTGTGGCGTGAGATGGTGGAGGGGAGTGCACATCTCGGGCTGGTCCGGGAAGGCATGTCGCAGGACGAGTGGGATCACCGTGAGGCCTCGGCAATCCGACACCTTGTCGACAACTACTCATCGCCCATCTCTGTCGCCATGCCAGCGATCGTCGGGATCGGTCACAAGCCGTAGAGCACGACTCGGCCCGAGAGGGCTGGGCCGCGCTCTGGCGGCATTCGTCCGCACGCCCACGGCTCCAGCAGACTAGGGGCACCTCCCGCCCCGTCCCTTCGACCTCCTGGGGCGCCCTGGAGCTGCCGCTGCCCCTCTCCCCACGAGCCCTCCTGGAGCGTGTCTGGGATTCCCTGGGCCAGCTGAGCGCCCCCAAGCAGGCCCTGCTGGTCATGGGGGTCACCCTGGTCAGCGTCCTGCTGTGCTTCGACCCACGGGTGGAGACGGGCGGGGACAACGCCCTGTACTGGGCCCTCGCCCAGTCCCTGGCAGGGGGGGATGGCTACCGGAACCTCATCGCGCCGGGGATGCCGCCGGAGACCTCGGTGCCGTGGGGCTACCCGGCCCTGCTCGCCGTGCCCATCTGGCTGGGGGCTTCCTACGCCCAGGCCAAGATCTTGAGCGTGCTTGGGATGGTGGGGGCCATGGGCGCGTTCACCATGCTGCTGCGGCGCATGTGGCCAGCCCAGCCCAGCCTGGCCGTGCTCATCGGCCTGCTGGTGGCTGTGGACGTGCGGGTGATGGGGCTTGGGACCCGCACCCTCACCGAGGCGCCCTACCTGCTGCTCTCCATGGCGGCGCTGTGGGCCTTCGAGGCGCGCTCCGACAAGGGGCGCGGGTTGGCCCTCCCGGCCCTGCTCGCGGCCTCCGCCTACCTGGTACGCCCCGTGGGCATCTCCCTGCTCGTGGCCATTCCGCTCGTGCTCGTCGTGCGACGGAGGTGGCGCGATCTCGCCGTGACGAGCGGGGTGATCGGCCTCGTGGCGGGCCCCTGGCACCTGTGGGCCCTGGCGACTCCGAGCACCACGGAGGGGCTGTACCTGACCAACCTCGTCAAGCAGAGCAAGTTCCAGGCCGACGAGACGGCGACGGTGAGCGCCTTGGGCATGGTGGACCGGGTCTGGTCGAACATCGCCGCCTACAGCACCGAGCTGCTCCCGAGCTTCGTCTTGGGCAACGACTGGCCTGACGAGGGCATGGGCCCCCTGGTGCCGGTGTTCCTGGCTCTGACCCTCACGGGCTGGCTGGTGGGACTGCGCCGGATCCGCCTCGCCCACGTCTACCTGCCCCTGTACCTGGGCGTGTTGTTCGTGTGGCTCCCCGAGTCCGTCAACGCCCGCTACCTCGCCGTGGGCTTTCCCCTGATGGTGGCCTTCTCTGTGGCGGGGCTGTGGTGGGTGTTGAACCGGTGGGTCCCTCGAGGGGCGGCGGCGGGCGCCCTGCTGCTGGTGGTCATCCTGTGTGGCTTCCGCATCGATCGGATGTCCGGCGAGGCCGCCTGGGCCTGGAAGCTGCGCGCCAAGGTGTCGGCCGGCAACGAGATGGCCAAGACCCATCGCTTCATGCGCTCGTACCTGAGGCTCGTCAAGGTGCTCCCCGAGCACGCCGAACCGGACGCGGTGGTCGTGGCCCGCAAGCCCCGCCTGGCTTGGTACTACGGTGGCCTGTCGGCGCTCCGTGTGCCCAACGGAGACGATCCCCAGGAGCTGATGGCCTGGCTGGAGGAGAGGGAGGCCGACTACCTGGTGCTCGACCGCATCGACGACATCAGGAAGGTGACGCCCGCCACCCGCGACCGCTTCGCCGCCCTGCTGGAGGCCTGGCCCGAGCGGTTCGAGCTGGTGGTCGGAGAGCCCGATGGGGACCGGGTGGTGCGCGTGCTGCCGCCGAGTGTCAATGATCGTGGACGAGTGGGGTCCGGCGGGTGACCACGATCGGTGACGATGTGCGGGAAATTGTGACCCTCATCCCGTAGAGCGTGTTGGCACAGGTCCTGCATTGCCTCCTGACATCATCAGGAGGCCTCCATGTCCCGTCTCGCTCTCATCGCCCTCGCCTTCGCCGCTGCCATCTTCTCCCCTGCCGCCCTGGCCCAGGACAGCTCGTCTGAGGACGACTGCGAGAACCCCGCATACGACGAGGTCTGCGAGTCTCAGACGGGCATCAACAGCCCCACCGGCACCACCAGGTCGGGCATGAAGTATGTGGACCGTTCCGGTGTGCGCGTGGGTGTGCTCTACGCCCACGGGCTCGACGAGGTCTCCGACCACAGCCCCGTGCTGAGCGTGCTGGGTGGTGAGTACTCCCGCACCTTCGGCGATGACGGCCCCATGCGCTTCCTGCTGGTTGGCAACGTGGTGGTGGTGGGCCTCGATCAGGGAATCTTCCTGCCCAACCTCAACACCCTCGCGGGCATCGAGCTCCAGAACAACATCCAGTTCGGTGTGGGTGCGAACCTGTCCCCCGTCGATGTGTCCGGCCGGCACCGCTACGCCCAGCTCGTCGCGGCGGTGGGCAAGACCACCCAGGTGGGCCAGTTCTCCGTGCCCGTGCACCTGACCGTGGTGCCCTCCAGCCACTTCACCCGGGTGGCCGTGACCAGCGGCGTGAACTTCTGAGTTGTGACCGGTGGCGTGCTGCCTCTGTTCTCGCTGGGGGGCCTGCTACGTCTGTCGGGCGAGAGGCCATGGCATGGACATGGCCGGCTCCCGTTACGGGTGAAAACAGGAGACTTCGGTAGACTTCGGCGGATGGACAAGCCACGTCTCAAGGCAGCACGGGTTCCAGCGGCACTTGAGCCATTGTTCGCCGCTGCAGAGCGAACGGTAGAGGCCTACTTCCAAGGTCTCTCCCGCAATCCCGAGCGTGGCACCATCGCGGTGGACGACCAGCGCTACATCTTGGTGCGGTCAGGCGCGCTCTCGGTAGAGTTCGTGGACATGGTGCAGAGCCGTTTTCCGGCGTCTCGAAGCCAGGAGGCCGAGCAGCTTGCGCGCAGCCTGCTGTTCGATCTGGCCCACAGCGCCGGGCTCACCGACGCGCGCACCTTCGCCGAGCGCATGGGGCTGTCGGACCCGGTGGAGCGGCTGTCTGCGGGCCCGTTGCACTTCGCCCACACCGGCTGGGCCTTCGTCCAGCTCCACCCGGAGTGTCATCCGGTCGCCGGCGACGACTACCTCCTGGTCTACGACCACCCATACAGCTTCGAGGCGGC
>JAERSX010000920.1 GCA_016845285.1 Deltaproteobacteria bacterium
GTGCTGTGAAGCGGGCTGGCGACGTCATGACAGGAGGGTTGGTGATCAACCGGGGCGGACTGGAGGTGCTGAGCGGCGGCATCACGTCCCGGGGTGCGAACGTCACCACCATCGAGGCCTCCAACCTGGTCAAGGCACCGAAGGTCATCGCAGATGCCGTGGAGCTTCGGGGCGAGCTCACCGTGGACAATCCACGACGGGCCATCCAGTGTCGTCTCATCGAGGGTCGGCAGGGCTCGGCTCGCCGCGATGGTGCGCTGCACCTGAACACCCGAGGAGGCGGCGAGGTGGTGATCGGCAACGCAGGTGCTGCGAGCGGATTGGAGGTCCACGGCGATGTCCGCGCTGCCTCGACGGTGGTCACTCGCAGTGCCCTGGCTGTCTGCTTCGACGCCAGCGGTGACCCCGAGCCTGGCGATGTCGTTCGGCTGGTGGCCGGATCAGGGCGCGCGGGGCGTGTCGCCAAAGACGCCGATCCCACCGTGATCGGCGTGGTGGTTCCTGACGCGGGTCTGCTCATGGGAGGCCCGCTCAGCTCCGGCAAGGTGGCTGTCGCTCTGCAGGGACTGGTCCGCTGCAAGATCGACCCAGCCAGCGGTCCCGTCCAGCCGGGCGATCTGTTGGTCGCCAGCGCAGCGCTTGGTCAGGCGCGCGCCGTTGGCGCAGACGAGTCGGTGTCGCCCGGGTCGATTCTGGGCAAGGCACTTGATGTCGTGCGCGGCGGCATGGTGCACGTCTTGTTGCACAGCGGATAGGGCATAGCGGCAGCGGAACGGGTGCCTGCCACTTCGAACCTCCGCTGACGAGGAGCCTGCATGAGTGTCCCCGGGGCTTGGCCGAGCTGGGCCGAGGAGCTTCGCGATCGCTACCTCTCGGGCGAAGCGAGCATGTTCCTGCTGCATGGCAACGTGCGCGACGTCTATGCGTGGCCGGCAGACAGGGAAGGCCAGGAGGTCGAATACCTCAACCTTCGAGACTTCCTCGAGCGCTTCCTGGCCCGCTCGAAAGAGATCGTCGTCTACTACAACGTGAGCGAGGGCATCGTGCTGCCATCGCCCGCGATGAACCGTCGGTTCCGTACGGTGGCCAACGCCCGGCGTGCCCTCGAGGGCAACGCGCCGCTGGACACCTGGCCGCGGCGCACATCCGAGGTCTTGCCCTTGCTGGAGTCGCTGGTGACGGACCCTGCCCAGCGCGCGGCCATCGTGCTGGACTTCGTGGAGACCATCGTGCCCATGGGCGACATGAGCTTCATGGGCGAGGGGGACAAGGCCAACCTCGTTGCCCTGCAGCGATGGTCGAGCGACCCGGCGCTCCTCCAGAGCGACAACCTCGTCATCCTGGTGAGCGAGAACCTGTCGGATGTGCACCGTCGCGTCGTGGCCAGCACCCAGCTGGCGCCGGTGAACGTGCCCCTACCCGAGGAGCATGTGCGCCAGGCACTCATCGAAGCGACCGACCTGCAGGGGGTGACCCTCGAGGTGGAGGTCTCCTCGTTGGCCAAGGTCACCGCGGGGCTCACCCTGGTCCAGATCCGTGGCCTCTTCCGGCAAGCCAGGCAGTCGGGCGCGCCCGTCAATTTCCGAACCGTGAGCCGGCGCAAGAAGTCGATCATCGAGCAGGAGTGCCACGGGCTCGTCGAGTTTGTCGATCCCGATCATGACTTCAGCCATGTCGGTGGCATGACCGAGATCAAGGCTGCCCTCGTGAGGGTCTCCCAGGCCATCAAGCGCGGCCATCGCCATCGGGTGCCGATGGGGGTGCTGTTCGTCGGCCCCATGGGTACGGGCAAGACCTTCCTCGCCGAGGCCTTCGCGGCCGAGAGTGGGCTCACGTGCATCAAGCTCAAGAACTTTCGTGAGAAGTGGGTCGGAAGCACGGAGGGCAACCTCGAGAAGATCCTCCAGGTGGTCGATGGTCTAGGCTATGTGCTTCTGATCATTGATGAAGCGGACCGCTCCATGTCCTCGGGCAGCGATGGCGATGGGGGCACGTCGAGCCGGGTCATCGCTCGTCTCAAGGAATTCATGAGCGACACGAGCCACCGGGGCCGCGTGGTCATGATGATGATGACCAACCGCCCCGACAAGCTCGACGCCGATCTCAAGCGTCCCGGTCGCTTCGACCTCAAGATCCCGTTCTTCTTTCCGGAGAACGCGGACGACCGCCGGTCGGTGGCCGAGGCGCTCGTGCGCAAGATCGGTCTGCAGCTCGTCGACGGCGCCACCCTCGACAGTGTGGTGGAGGGCACCGATGGCTACTCGGGTGCAGAGCTGGAGGCTGTGTTGCTCGCGGCAGCCAACAATGCAGCCGATGACGATCGCGCCGAGGTTCGTCAGGAAGATCTCGACCAGGCGGTGGGGGATGTGATCCCGAGCCGCGATCTCCGCATGCTGTCGTACATGGAGATGCTGGCGGTCTTCGAGTCGTCGAGCCGACACATGCTTCCGCCCCGCTTCAAGGATCTCGATACGCAGGGCGTGCTGGCCCGTCTCGATGAGCTCCGTATGGCTCTGGGCGGTCGGATCTGAGGTGTCGCTTGACGGGGACACGATCCCCTCATTAGGAGGCGTGGTCTCTGAGCGCAGTGGCCCTGTGGTCCTGCTGCCCTCGACAGCATTCGCAGCGACGGTACAGCGTCTTTCAGCCAGAACGTAGAGTGGAGTGTCCGATGTACGCGGTGGTCGTATCCGGCGGCAAGCAGCACAAGGTGTCCCAGGGTGACACCCTGGTCGTCGATCGTCTCGATGCCGAGGTCGGCAGTGCGATCGAGCTCGGCCCCGTTCTTCTCGTTGGCGGCGAAGGCTGCGACGGGACTCGAATCGGTACTCCCGGCGTCGATGGCGCCAAGGTCACCGCGACCGTGGTCTCTCACGACCTCGGTGAAAAGAAGGAGACCTTCAAGTACCGCCGCACCCGCTCCTCGCGCGTGTCGCGTGGCTTCCGGGCTTCGCTGACCACCCTCAGCATCACCGAGATCTCGGCCTGATCGGCCGGTCGGAGACCGAAGATGGCTCATAAAAAGGGACAGGGCAGCTCCCGTAACGGTCGCGACAGCAACCCCCAGTACCGGGGCGTGAAGCGCGGCGACGGGCAGTTTGTGCTCGCCGGAAACATCCTCGTGCGCCAGCTCGGCACCAAGTTCCACCCCGGTGAGGGTGTGGGTGTGGGCCGTGACTGGACCTTGTTCGCCAAGCGCGACGGCTGCGTCAAGTTCGAGCGCCGGAACAATCGTCGCATTGTCGCGGTCTACCCGCAGGCAGCAGCGGAGTCCGCGGAGACTGCCGAAGCCTAGAGCTTCGTAGTCCCCGGCGGGGCGCCCAGGGAGGCCCCTTGCGCTTCGTCGACGAGGTCCGCATTCATGTGAGCAGCGGGAAGGGTGGCGACGGCGCCATCACCTTCCGTCGTGAGAAGTACGTGCCCTTCGGTGGGCCCGATGGTGGCGACGGCGGACGCGGTGGCGACGTCGTGGTCGTGAGCGACGAGGGGCGTAGCAGCCTGTTGGAGCTGCGTGGCAAGGCCATCTGGAAGGCTCAGGCCGGCATTGCTGGCTCGGGACGGCAGAAGACGGGCGCGGTCGGTGCCGACTGCTGCATCCGTGTGCCGGTGGGCACGCAGGTCTTCGACGAGGCAACCGGTGAGCTGATCGCGGACCTCGTGGCCCACGAGCAACGTGCGGTGGTCGCGGCTGGAGGCTCGGCGGGCAAGGGCAATGTGCACTTCAAGTCGAGCCGCAACCAGGCGCCCCGTAAGAACATCCCCGGAGGGCCCTCGGTCCAGCGTCGCCTTCGGCTGGAGCTCAAGCTCATGGCCGACGTCGGGCTGTTGGGCTTCCCCAACGCGGGGAAGTCGACCATGGTCTCGGCGCTGAGCGCCGCGCGTCCCAAGGTGGCCGACTACCCCTTCACCACACTGGTGCCGTCGCTCGGTGTGGTCGACATGGGGATGGACGGCAGCTTCGTAGTTGCGGACATTCCCGGCTTGATTCGCGGTGCTGCCGAGGGAGCAGGCTTGGGGCACCGCTTCCTGCGCCACCTCGGGCGGACCCGCCAGCTGCTCCACCTGGTGAGCATGGGTCCCGACGAGCTGGATCCGCCAGAGGTTCGCTACCAGGCCATTCGTGATGAGCTGGTGGCCTTCGATCAAGAGCTCTCGGAGCGGCCGGAGCTGGTGGTGCTGACCAAGGCGGACGTCGCCGATGTCGAGGCCGTCCGTGCCGCAGGGCGGTGGTTCGCAGAGCGGGTTGGTCGGGAGCACGTGCTCCTGGCTTCTGCGGTGTCGGGGGCAGGTCTCAACCGCCTCAAGCACACCCTCTGGACCCGCGTGAAGCGGGCCAAGGCTGCCGAGTGACGTACGGCCTGCTGGTCGCCGTGATGGCCGCCCTGGCCGGTTGCGGGAGCTGCGGGGGCGAGGTGGACACCGAGCCCCCCTTGGAGCAAGTGGCTGACGAGGTGCAGTACGAGAGCGTTGAGCGGCTCGGGCCCCACGTGTTCACCGCCACCATCTCCCGAACGCGCACATCCGATGGCGCGGTCGTCTCCCAGAGCGACGAGACCATCGAGACCATCTGGCAGGACTGGGACTCTTTCAAGCATCGGCGTCTCGGCGATGGCGACCTTCGCTCGGCGGTCATCGTGACCGACCGCGGGGTCTGGAGCCGACGGCTGGGAGGTGGCTACACCCAGGCGGACGATGCTGAGGTCTTTCGTGTGCAGCTACGCACCACGTGGCGTATCTGGGACGAAGCCTTGGAGCAGTTCGACGAGCGGATCGTGCTGACGCCAGATCGTGACGCCGTGGTGGAGGGACGTCCTGCCCGTCGCTACACGGTCAGCCTGGCGCCGGAGGCCGACGACGCCGCTTCCCAGCGAAAGCGTCGCTCCGGGGTACCGTGGCCCAGCTCGCTCGAGGGGTTCGTGGTCATCGATGAGGCCACGGCTGTGCGTCTCGAAGCTGATGTCACCGGCGTGCTCAGCCAGGCGAGCGGCACCCGTAGTGTGCGTCTCCGGCTCGCGCGGACCAGCATCGGCGCCTTCCAAGAGGTGCTGAGCCCGGTGGAGCAGCGAAAGCGACGCAAGGCGGCAAGACGCGCCGAGGCAGGGAAGGTGGGCGGCGTTGACGGGGGGGCTGGGGAAGCCGTCGATCCCCTGGAGGCGCCGTCGGAGGCGCCGTCCGATCCCCTGGAACAGTCTACGGAAGAGGCGGCATCTCCTTGATGGCACGCCCGACCGTCGCTACCATCTTGCTAGACCCCTGACCGTGAGGGCGCGTGAGGCCACATCAGCAGACTCTGGACTCCTTCTGCCTCCCTGCTGTCGACGCGCGCCCACCTCCCGTCGCTTCCGGCCTCGCCGATGTCGCCAGTATGGCGAGATCGCGCTACTTGGCCGCCCCCTCTTCCTGGCTGATCCATGTCTGAGCTCACCGAGCAGTCCGAGCAGTCCGAGCAGTCCGAGAAGCCCGAGCGCACTGCTCTGACAGAGGACGAGCTACAGAAGCTCGACCACAGCGTTTGTCTCGTCGTTGAGGCAGCGCTGGCAAAGAAGGCGACCGCCGTTGTCGTCCTCGATGTGACGGGCAAGGCCGACTACACCGATCGCTTCGTGATCTGCAGCGCGTCCTCGGAGCGGCAGGTACGCGCCATCGCTCAGAGTGTGTTGGGCAAGCTCAAGGAAGCCGGTCAGCCTCCCCTCGGGGTCGAAGGCCTGGGTGGCGGTGCGTGGGTGCTCGTCGATCTGGGGGACGTGGTCTTCCACGCATTCCACGGTGCAGCACGTGGCTACTACGACCTCGAAGGTCTGTGGGTGGACGTGCCTCGCATCAGCTTGGAGGCCCTCGGCGTCGAGGTTCCCGCTGACGAAGCCGCAGATTTCGACGACGACTTCCTCTTCGACAGCCACATGGCGCCGTTGGCGTGAAGATCGTCCTCCTCCGCGTTGGGCGGGGCAGGACCAAGTGGGCAGACGAGGCGACGGCAGACTTTTCCCGGCGCCTTGGCAAGGCCTTGCCCTTCGAGGAGCGGCTGCTGAAGCCGGCGCCCTTCAAGGGCGATCGGGCGCTCGTGAGGCGACAAGAGGGCGCTCGGATTCGGGCGGCCATCAAGAGTGGTGATCGCCTGGTGCTACTCGACGAGCGTGGGACCCAGCCGACGACGGAGGGCTTCGCCGAGTGGATGTCGTCGGCTCAGCGTAGCGGTGTCCGACGTCTGGTGTTCGCCATCGGTGGTCCGTACGGCCACGATCCCACGCTTCGTTCAGAGGCGTGGCGTGTGCTGGCGTTGTCGAAGATGGTGCTGAATCACGAGCTCGCCCGCGTGGTGCTCGTAGAGCAGCTGTACAGGGTGAGCACCATCTTGTGGGGCGGGCAGTACCACCATTGATCGGCTAAGCGTCGGTGGGGGTTGCGATGCCACAGGGTGGGCAGAGGGAGTGCGGTGCGCTTGTGCGCGCCACCGGGTCGTTGCTCGATCTTCTGGCGCCGAGCGTGTGTCTGCATTGCGAGGCCCCGGTGAGCCACGAAGCGGGCCTCGGCCTGTGTGCGGCGTGCGAATCAGGCTTGCCGCGCTTGCCCACCTGGGTGTCTCCCCCGGATGGGGTTGACGGAGCGTGGGCCCTCGGCCGGTTCGGTGGCCCTCTCGGTGCCGTCGTCCGAGACATGAAGTTCACGCCCAACCTCTCTCGCTGCATGGCTTTGGGGTCGCGTCTCAGGTCGGGCTTCGTGGGTCGCCTGCCTCGGGTCGACGTGGTCTGCGCCGTTCCGGTGTCCCGGCCTCGTCGCCTCGAGCGGGGCTTTGACCAGGGCTGGGTGCTGGCCCAGAACCTGGCGCTCGGGCTGGGGGTGCCGGCTCAGCGACGGCTGTGGCGGCGACGGAGCCAGGTCATGTCGACGGTATCGGACCGTCGGGCGCGCCAACGCATCGCGCGTGCCAGCTACCGTGCGCGGGGATCCATACGAGGGCACGTGCTCCTGGTCGACGATGTTCTGACCACCGGCGCGAGTGCATCGGCCTGCGCGGACGAGCTGCGGGTGGCAGGCGCGGAGCGGGTCACCCTCGTGGTGGCGACGCGGCGCGCATTCGAAGAGGACCCCGATGTACGATTTGCTTGACATCGTGTGACGAATCGTACGGTGCTGAGCTTCGTCTCTATAGGCAAGTCATCGGAAAGCGCGACCCCATCGGGATGCTGGCTGGCTTCTGAACGCTGGCACGGGACATGCATCTGAATTGCGCGGGACGACGACGCCGGCCCCATGGAGAGGAACATGACCACCACCACGCACTCCACCCTCGGCGACCTCATCACGCAGGTCTACGAAGAGATGCTCACCATTTACGGCGACGAGGACATTGCCAGCGTGGCGGCGGCCTCGATCATCAACGATCTGCTCACCCGGCCCGACCCGGTCGAGCAGCTCGAAGAAGCGGCCTGAACAGCTCGCTCGCTCTCCGCCCTCTTCCTCGAAGACGCCACGCACTCGTGCGTGGCGTTTTGTGCGTCGGGGCTGGCCTCCGGCGAAGTGTGCCCCTTTCTCGCTCGCATTGCGTTATCCTTGAGGTCCTTCCTCGTGCGCGTCCTGTGCATGTCAAGACCTCCCGGTCCCGCCCATGTTCTCTCCCCAGTCGTCCTCATCGGCAATGCCTGCCGCGCGGCACGTGTGGCTCCCCGTCACGGTCCGAGTGGCCTGGGAGATGGTGTGCGCGGGGGTGAAGCCTCGGCCGCGGGTCATCGCCGCCGCGCGTGAGCACGTCCTGCTCAGCCTCTTGCCGGAGGTTGGTCCATCCGAGCTCGATCTCGTCGTCCGTGCTTTGGCCCGTGACTTCCTCGCTCGGGTACGTGAAGACCGGTACGAGTCTTCTCAGCTGGCGCACCTGGACGAGGTTCAACGGTCTGCCCTCGAAGGGGTCGACGCCGGCCGAATCGTGGCCGCATTGAGCCCGGTCGGCGAGGCCTTGTGGCGGATGCACTACTGCGACGGCGAGCGTGTTGGGCAGGTGGCCGCGCGGAGCGGTGTACCCCTGAGCCAGCTCCACACTGCACAGGCTGGAGTTCGGGAGATCGCACGGACCGTCATCGCCGAGCGCTGCGAGGGCGTGGAAGCATGGACGGATGCCCGGGTTGACGTGGCCCTGGAGTGGTTGGCGAATCGGGCCGTCCCTGGCTGTCCTGGTCCGGTGGGGTTGCTCAGTGAGGCCGGTGGCGTTCACGCCGATCAGTGCCCGCGATGCAGCCGAGCTGTTCGTCTGGTGAGGGCCGGTGTGCTGGCCCCTTCCGACCTCTTTCCGCCAGACCCAGGGCCGGACCTGCAGGCGGCCAAGGTCTCGCTGCTCGCCATCGATCTGCATCCGGATGCGGGGCTACATCGGGGAACCTTGGCTCGTGCTCTCGATGGTCTCGCGGTGCCGGTGGCCGGCGGCTCCTGGCTCGCCGATCCCGCTGATCTACCTGCGATTCACGAGGCGATCCTGCCCAGAGCACGCATTGGTGCCCCCGATCGCGAGCAACTCCGGGTGGCTGTGGTCACAGGTCGTGGAAGCTGGAAGGCGGGTGCCTCACTCGGACCGGCCGCTTTGGAGGCCCTCTCCGCGGTTCGTGGGCAGGCATGGGGAGAGCTCGGGCCTCTGCCGGCCCTGCCGAGTCCTCTCCCGCCCCCTCCGAGCGTGAGATCCTTCTGGATGGTGGCCCTCGCGCTTGTCGCGGTCACGGTCGTGGTGGGAAAGATCACCATCAAGCCATCCTCCGCCACTGGATTGACTCCCCTGGATGCCCACTTCGTCTCCATCGATGGTGGCTGGGACGTGCGCTTCGACGTCGACGATCTCACGGCAGTCGAGGTGGTCAGCTACGGTCCTGCTGGGCTCGCCCTGGTGCCTAGCCCCGGTGACGTGGGCAAGGCCGCATGGGCCACGGGAGAAGGGGACTTTGCGCTACGAGTACCTGGTGCAGCCGTCGCGCTCATCGGTGATGCGGACGGCGATCTCGACATCGCTGCACTTGTAGAAGGGCTGGCGACCCGACCCGACCCGCTGGCCGCCCTGGAGGCCACTCTCGCGGTCTCAAACGATGCCGTTCAATTCGCGCGAACACCCATCGAATCCGGAGACCCTCCTCAACGTCTGGTTGACGGTGAATAGAGTGGTCGTGTTCATTCAAGCTTGAGCCTTCCTTTCCAGCGGACACGCCATGCGGGTCACCCCCCTCGACATCATCCAGAAGCAGTTCAACGTCGGTCGCCGGGGCTACGACCCTGACGAGGTGCTCAGATTTCTCGACGAAGTCCGTGAGTCCATGGAGGAGCTGCTCAAGGAGAATCAGCGCGTACGCGCACTGATCGAGCAGCGAGACGACGAGATCGAGATGCTCCGGGGCAAAGAGGGCGACATCAAGGACACCCTGCTGATGGCCCGGCGCATGGCTGAAGACCTCGAGCGTGGCGCACGTCGCGAGGCCGACATCGTCGTGGGCGAGGCGCGGCTCGAGGCGGAGAAGGTCCTCCTCACCCTGCACGAGGAGCGACGCGAGCTCCAGTCTGAGGTCGTACAACTGAGAACCTCCAAGCTTCGGTGGATGTCGGATCTCCGAACACAGACCGAGGCCCAGCTACGCTTTCTCGAGACTCTCGACGGCATGGAGGCGCCTGCCAACAAATGACACGTTCCCCCGCTAGGCGCCGAAGCAAGGTTCGCTTCGACTTGCATCTCCACAGCAGTCGCTCGGACGGCGAGTTCTCGCCCGATGAGGTGTTGCGGCGTTGTGCCCGTGGCGGACTCGATGTCATCGCCCTGACCGACCACGATATCGGCCCGGCCATCGTGGCGGGGCCGGTCGAGGTGGAGGGGCGACGGCTCCACGTTCTACATGGCGCGGAGCTCTCTGGAATCCATGAAGGCGAGGAACTCCACCTGCTGGTCTATTTCAGCGGTGAGATGCCCACCCATTTCGCCGACTTCCTGCGGGAACGTTCGACCCGCCGGGCCCGTCGCTACGACGAGGCCATCGAGAACATCGGGTTGCCTGGCTTGGCGCCGGCCGATGTTGTCGCCAGCAGGGGCGACCGCGCTGTGACCCGCCTTCATCTCAGCCAGGCGCTGGTCGAGGCGGGCCATGTCCGCAACCTGAGAGAAGCCTTCAAGCGCTTCACCGGCAGGCAGCATGGGCTCGTCCCCTCGGTGGACCTCGGCTTCATCGAGGCCATCGAGCTCGCCCGTGCCGCCGGCGGGTTCACCTCCTGGGCCCATCCCACTATCGAGGCCGCTCGCGCGCACAGCGAGACCTTTGCCAGACACGGCTTGCAGGCTCTGGAGGCCTGGCGCCCTCGGATGAGTGCTCACGACCGTGCGGTGCTGATGCGCTTGGCTCTGCGTCATGGTCTCCTCATCACGGGAGGCAGCGACTGGCATGGTTGGGGACACCCCGAGGTTGGGCGCTTCGCCTTTCCCGAGCGACTGGCGCGCCCATTTGCCGAGGCTCTGAAGATCGTCGCCTGAGCAACGGGCACACACCGGCGCGCTGATGGATGGTGGGGTCCGTTGCGGTTCCGACCGCTCAGCGCTACACAGCCGCGCACGTGGCACGCCTCTGTGCGTCTGCCTGGCTCATCACCGCCTCACTCCGGAGACCTTCCATGCCGTCCGACAAGATCCTCGGCTTCTTCAACGACTACTTGCCCAACAAGATCAACGACGACCTCGTCGCGAGCGTGAACGCCGTCTTCTGCTTCGACCTCGGTGACTCCGGTGCCTGGAGCCTGGACCTCAAGTCCGCGGATGCCGAAGCGCGGGTCACCGAGGGGCTGACCGAGGGTGCCGACTGCACCATCAAGTCTGATGCTGAGAGCTGGGAGAAGTTGCTCGACAGCCCCAGCTCCGCAATGGGTCTCTTCATGATGGGCAAGATCAAGGCTGACAACATCGGCCAGGCCACCAAGCTCCAGAAGATCCTGGCGTAGGGCCCCCATCCGACGAACGGGTTGCCCTCAGGGGCGCTCGTGATTGAATGCGCCTGGCTCCCTGGAGCCGGGCGCATTCTGCGTTTCAGCGTGAGCGACGTACCCGCCAGGTGACCAGGGCGCCCACCACGGCCAGTCCCGGCATCACGATGATGCACATCATCCAGACGAAGATGCCCTGCAGGAGGCTCATGGTCATGCTGCCCTTGGCAGCTTCGTTTGGCCGGATGCTGACCTGGTCTTCTTCGCCTGCGAGCCACGCCACTCCGTTGAGCAGCAGATCCTGGTTGCTCAGCTGGTCGACGAGCTCGTTCGTTGCGAAGTCCACATCGCCGATGACGAGGACTTTCCCACCGTCCTTCCGGGTGATCTCGGGCACCTCGGCCGGCGGCGCCGCCTCGGGGAGGTCGACGGGGTCTTGATCCGGTGGACCGGCCGCGGCGTCGTCGTTGGTGCCTGGAGCAC
>JAERSX010000921.1 GCA_016845285.1 Deltaproteobacteria bacterium
GATCTCGAGGGCCTCGTCGCTGGACTCGGCGAAGGTGTGGTGCGGGAGGCCGCCCAGCGTCGGGGCAGTGCCGACGACCACCTCGGGAAGCTCGGCGAGCACCGCGGCCGGCGCGGATGGCGGCCAGGCACAGCCCTCGCCGGCCCAAGTAGACCAAGCGGTGTGGGAGGCGGCCCACGAGGCGTCCCCAGACGGACTGAGCTCGGCGAGCGAGCTGGTGACATCCTCACAAGAGCCGAGGAGGCCATGGCCGCTCGCCAGGAGCACGCCGACCTCGGCAGGATCGGTCTCTTGTGCATCGGTCTCGTAGACCAGCACGGTGGCGTGCGCACCCATCAGGGCCGCCTGCCGGTAGAGGCTGGCCAGCTCGGTGTGGACCCGGGCCGCCTCGTCGGCGTGAGCAGGGTCCGCGGAGAACTCGGCCAAGGCTCCCTTGAGGTCGCGATTGAACCAGATGCCCCAGGCCGCGTGCTGCTCGAACGGCGCGCGCGCCGCGTCGTCGACGAGGCGCGCCTGCCAGCTCTCCGCCACCAGTGCAGCCGGCACCTCATGGG
The DNA here is from genome assembly GCA_016845285.1 of Deltaproteobacteria bacterium. GTDB lineage: Bacteria > Myxococcota_A > UBA796 > UBA796 > UBA2385 > BH17. The sequence continues at coordinate 555 of JAERSX010000921.1, forward strand.
CCGAATCGGCCACGTGGGCTGACGGTCCGTCGGCGTCTTCCCCTGCACACCCCGCCGTCCCCACCCAGCAGGTGAAGCCAAGCAGCCCGATGACATGGAGTCCGGGTTGGCGCGACGACAGAGACTTCATCCGCTGCAGAACTCCGTGCTGCCCGACGCGGACACGCAGAGCGCCAAGGGGCTCTTCTGGTCCTGCCCCGACGCCCGGGCATAGTCCAGCCACTCTCGGGAGTAGTCCTTCGTGGTGCCGCGGTACCGACCCACCTTGGCCTCGTTCTCGTCGTTGCGGTCCTCGACGTACTTCTTCTCGGCCGACTGCCAGAGCTTGTTCGAGGCCTGAGCACGGAGCTTGTAGAGCGCGTAGACACGCTTCTTGTAGGTGTTGCCAGACCACTGCTGCTTGTTCTCGAGGGCGTAATCGGCCCAGCGGATCACGCCGCTGGCGCGACCAGCTCCGCCCCGAGAGAGATGGATGGCGTACTTGAAGCAGAGGTCCGGGTCGCTTCGGTCGATCTTCTCGAGGTGGCGCTTCATCAAGCGCTCCCACTCCTTGCGATCTCCGCTCGCCTCGGCATTGACGATCAACACGCGGCTGATCTTGTTCTTGGTGGTCTGGCTGGACGGCCCGATGGCCGACTCCAAGCACTTGCGCCGGTCTGGACCGAGCTGGCCCATCATCGCCGGAGCCTCGAGAGCCACGAGGTCGTCGCAGTCCTTGGGAGCGGCCGCGGGCGGAGGCGGAGGCGGAGGCGGAGCCACCTCGATCTCGGGCACCGTGGCATCGGCGACCACGACCTCCGGCTCTACCTCCTCGGTGGTGGCGGCCGGCGTGACCTCGGCTGTCGGTTCGGGCTGCGTGGTCGCAGATCCGTCGGCGAGCACGATGTCGGCAGGATCGACGCGGTTCGGGTTGAGGCTGGTCGAACCGTCGCCGACCGGCGCCTCGACGGCACCGCCGTCGATCGGCTCGACACCGGCGCTGTTGGCGAAGTCTTCGGGGGGTGGGTCACCGGTACCAGCATCGGCAACCGCGTCGCCACTGCCCATCGCCGTGGAGCCACCATCATCGGCGCCCGTGCCTGCGCCTCCAGCATCATCTCGACGATTGCTCGAGCCACCCCCACCGCCCGTCTTGGGCTTGGGCGGCGGCGCAGCTGCCACCGCCTCCTCGGAGTACGGACTCAAGGACACGAAGGGACTGAAGCCCGCGAGGGGATCGAGGTCGAAGAACCCGACGCGCATGTCGCCCGGGTGAGGCCGCTGACCGGCATCGAGCACCATTCCGGGCGAGACCACCGTGTCGTCGACGATGCAGGCAGCCCAGCCATCGGAGCAGGGCAGCCCCGGGAAGGCCTCCGAGAAGTCGGACCAGCTCGCGGCCACAGCCACGCTCGAGAGGCCCAGCAAGCCGAGGAGACTTACGACGCCGGTCTTGAACATGGGGATCTGGGGGGGAGGTGAGGTCACGAGGGCTCCTGCCGGGCGCGCGCGGGGCGCCGTGGGGTCACGTCAGCCATCTCGGGGCTTGTCGCGACCGAACGTGATCATGGGATCTTCGATGCCGGTCTCGTCGTCCATCTCAAGCTCGACGAGGTTGACTTCGACGTTGTTTTTCCGCTTGCGGATGTCGTACTGGATGATCTTGGTGAGGTAACCAGGGGCGGAGACCTCGAAGCGCACCGACATCCCAGGCGTGAAGATCATCTCGGTGCCATCTGGCATGTACAGCTTGGTGTCCTCCCACGAGCCCGTCATCGAGTTCACCCGATGCCGATCGGCCTCGTCGGGATGGCGGATGACGGCCGTGGGGATGGCCTTCTGTTTCTCGTCGAGGACGGTGATCTTGACGTTCACCCCGTCCGTGTCCTTGCTCTTCTTGGCATCAGCATCACCCACGAGGGTGACGCCGAGTGCGATGGCGGCAATCCAGCGACGCATGCTCAGCCTCCGGCCTTGAGGTACTCACCCAACACGCCACCAGGTACCGACTCCTTGGCACCGGCGCTGTCGCCGGCCTCGAGGAGGGCCCGTGCCGACGCATTGGAGACGTACCGACCCGCGAGGGCCTTTGCAGCTTCCGGATCATCGTCGGCGATGAGGTAGGCGGCGGTCGCGACCGCATCGGCCAGCCCGTCTTCAGGAGCATTTCCTTCGAGACGCTTGAACGTGGCGGTGCAGGTGTCTGCGTCGCCATCGGCGCAGGCGATAATTCCCTGGGTGGCCACCTTGCGCCACGCCTGCCCTTCGGGCGGGAAGATCATGGCGTCGAGCAGACTCCGAGCCACATCGGTCTCGTCGACCGAGGCCGCGCGCGCAGACCACACCAAGAGCTGGTCCGAGCGGTCCTCGCGCTCGTCTGGGAGTGCCTTGACGAGCTCTTCGACCGAGCGGACAGCCACTCCCTTTTCGCCGAGAGCCCACAGTGCCTGCGCCTCGCTGAGGCCGGCCACCATGGCGTCGTCCGAGCTCACCAGCTCGAGGTAGGCATCGGCGGTCTGGGCCACGGCCCCACCGCCTCCCTTGGCCTCCTCGAGGAGGGTCACCGCTTCCTCGCGCTCACCGTCGGCGAGGGCCACTTCGGCGGCCAACAGCTTGCCCAGGGGCATTCCGCTGGCTTCGCCGTGCTCTTTGACGGACTCCAGATCGCCAGCCTCGAGCCCGACGAGCGCACGCCGAAGCTTGACCTCGCCGAGCTGTTCACCGGCGCTCGGCTCGACCGCGGCCAGGTAGCCGTCGGCGGCATCGGGGTCTCCTCGGAGGAGCGCGGTGTAGGCGGCACCTGTCGCAGCATCCACAGAGTCGGGATGGGCTGCTACGGCTTCGTCATAGGAGGCCGCCGCGCCGGGGAGGTCCCCCGCCTTCAGCTGGGCCTCCGCAGCAGCGACGGCGCTATCTGCGCCACCGCCGATGAGGGCCTGGATCTTGTCGCAGCCCGCCAGAGTCAGCGAGGTGAGCACAAGGCCCACACCGACTCGGGAGGTGCACCAGAGGCTGGACATGGACGTGTACTCCTCGCCACGCAGGTGGTCGGGGGGTTTAAACCATACCCCGCAGGGGGGCGCAAGACGCCGCGCCGTCGAGGCTCCGAAGCACCATGGTATGCTACCGGCCGTTCGTGCAGTATCGGCCCGACCGCCAGCTCGAAGCTCACATGAGACGGGCCCACCGCAGCGGCCTTCCGCGACCCCGGGGGACTCTTCCCAGGCATGGATTCGGCCCCTACCCACCGACAATTCGAGATCACCCTGCTCCAGGAGCGGGCGGCTGGGACATTTGCCCGGGTGTACCTCGCAGAGGCCATCGGGGCTGACGGGCTGTCACGGATCGTGGCGGTGAAGGTGCTCAAAGAGCAGTGGTCGGACTCCGGAGAGCTCCTCGATCGGACCCGCGACGAGGCACGGCTCCTGGCTCGACTCCACCACAAGAACATCCTGCGCGTCGAGGCTATGGCCGAGCTGCAGGGTCAGCCCACAATCATCATGGAATTCGTCGACGGCCTCGATCTGAAGCAGCTGATCGAAGGGCGCGAGGACAACGGCGAGGATGGCGGCAAGCCCATTCCCGCCCGAGCCGCCTACAGCATCGCGCAGCAGGCGGCGAGCGCTCTGGAGGCCGCCTATTTCAAGGTGCCGTACGGCATGTCGGACCCACTGAAGGTGGTGCACCGGGACGTCAAGCCATCCAACATCATGGTGAGCTGCGAGGGCGGCGTGAAGGTCCTCGACTTCGGCACCGCGCGCTACTCCTGGGAGGGGCGCCACGCCAAGACGGGTGCCCTGCGTTTTGGCAGCCTGAAGTACATGTCGCCGGAGCGCCGCGGCGGAGACCGAGGCGACCACAGCAGCGACATCTACTCGCTCGGCCTCGTGCTCATCGAGATGTTGCAGGGCAAGCTGCTGCCGCTCCTGCCCCTGGACGAGGCAGAACACGACGGAACCATCGCAGCCCTGGTCGAAGAGCTGACCAACCTGTGCATGCCCAACGAGGACTGGGCCGCCAGCCTCCGCCAGACCTTGAGCCGTATGTGCGCCTCCGACCCGGCGCTGCGGCTCAACGCCGAGCAGTGTGTACAGCTGCTGCGCGCATTTGCCGATCAGGCCAATGGGCCCAGCCTCGACAGCTTCGCCGCCGAGCAGGTGACGTCCATGAGCACGCGCCTCTACGGCGGGGGCTCCGAAGGGGCACTCTCCGGTTCGCGCATCTTCGTCGCCATCAACGGCACCACCGGTGAGGGCCGCGCAGCGTCTGGCAGCGACCAGGCAGCGCCCCACTTGTCGCCGGCGGTCCCCTCGCCTGATGGAGAGCTGTTCCCGCCCGATCCCGGCGCCTCCAACGTGCAGAGTGTGCCGTCTGGAAGTGGTCTCGACACCGACCCCTTCGGCCAGCACTTGCCCTATGAGGACTTCGAGCGGACCCCCATCGAGGC
>JAERSX010000922.1 GCA_016845285.1 Deltaproteobacteria bacterium
GCGACAGCCTCATCGAGCTGGCGCCGGGCGGTGGAAAGCGCGTGCTTTGGAACGTCTTCGACCACTTCACGCCCGACCTGAGCCAGACCTACGAGATCACCATGAACGTCGCCGACGACGCCGAGGACTGGTCTCACGCCAACGGCTTGTCCTACGACGCCGAGACCGACCAGTTCCTCATCTCGGTCTCGGGCATCCACACCATCGTGGGGGTGGATGGAGAGACGGGCGACCAGGTCTGGTCGGTGGGGGAGGCCGGCGTGGAAGGCGAGCACTACGCCGCCGACACCGATCTCGTGTACTGGCCCCACTCCGCATACCGCTACGATGACGACCACATCGTGGTCTTCAACCGAAACGACTACGCCACCCAAGAGTGCAGCGAGGTGGAGATCCTCCGCCTCGACGGCACCACCAGCACCGCCGAGCCCTCGCTGGTCTACGAAGGACTCGACTGCCTGAGCGTGTACTACCTGGGCGAGGCACAGCCCCTGTCAGACGGCGGCATCCAGGTGGTCTGGACGACGAGCGGTCGGGTCGACCACATCGACAACGACGGCGCCCTACGCTGGTCTCTCACCGCAGACCTCGGGGCGGGCATCGCCTTCAGCGACTTCGCGCAGACGCTCTACCCGAGCGGTGGCTGAGCTGACGCCCATGGGGTTCTTCCCTGCCGGGCGACCGAGTCCCCTCCTCCTCGCCGTGCTGGTGAGCGCGTGCCGCGTGGAGCCACTCGGCCCGCTGGACATCGGGCCGGCCGGCACGAACGACACGGCCGACACGGCCGACACGGACGCCCCCCCGGGCAGCCCGAGCGGCGTGGTGGGCAGCGAAGGCGCCTGGATCTCGGCCACCATCAGCGCGGGCACCCTCCTCGAGCGGGTCGATGACGGCGCCCAGTGGGCCCCCGAGGTCGAGCTCGACGGCGTGTCTCACTGGAGCGTGCCCGACGCAGATCCCGCAGCGGTCTGGCGGCTGGTCGACAGCGAGGGCACCGCGGGCCCCGAGACCACCCTCGACCCCCTCGACGCGACGGCAGAGGTGCCCGACCAGCGGCTGCTCTGGGCCGACGAGGCCGTGCTCCTCGGCGTGAGCGCGGCGGCCGACGCTGGGGTGGCCCTGTGGCTACATGCCGAGCTGGAGGGCACGAGCGGGCGCATCGACCCCACCTGCCTCGGCGAGGCGGACACCACCTGGAGCACCTGCTTCGACGACACCATCGCGGGCCTCCCATTGGACCAGAGCCTGTCGCTGATCCTCGCCGCCGACGCCCCCGCCACCATCGACCTGCGCCTGGTGGTCGCGCCCGAGGCGCTGCCCGACGCAACCCTCTTCAGCGAGGAGCTCGAGCTGGGCACCCTCGGCCGGACCCTGCTCTGGGGCGACCTGCACGCCCACTCCAACCTCTCCCAGGACGGCTGCGAACAACCGGAGTCCGGGTGCGACTCTCGCGAGGGCGAGGCCGGCGGCGACTTCTTCGATCAAGCCCTGTCGAACGACCTCGACTTCGCAGCCATGACCGAGCACGCCGAGCTGGAGCTCTGGTACGACGGCGATGCGACCGCCCGGGAGATCTGGGCCCTGCAACAGGACCGCATCGCCGAGGCCGAGGGCACCGGGCTCATCCCCATCCTCGGCTACGAGTGGACCTTCGGTGGCGGCTCCAACAAGACCAACGAGGAGGGACAGATCGTCGGAGGTCACAAGACGGTGCTCATCGAGGACCCGACCGCCTGCACGGCCTGGCGGATCGCGGCCTTCCGTGGCCCCGACAGCCGCGACAAGCCCCAGTCCGAGGAGTTCTACGCCGAGCTGAACCCCATCGTGGCAGCCGATGCCACCCAGCTGTACACGCGCTTGGCCGAAGCGGCAGAGTCCAGCGACGACTGCGAGGACACACGGGCACTCTCCTTCGCCCACCACTCGGCCCTGCCGCTGCCACAGATCACCGACTGGTCGAACCCGGACAGCGCCCCCGACCCGGACCACGAGCCGGTGATCGAGATCCACAGCGAGCACGGAAGCTCCGAGTGCGCCGACTCGGAAGCCGATGGGTGTGACTTCGGCCTCAACCCCGAGCAGGGCTTCATGGGGACCGGCTCGGTGCAACGAGCGCTGGAGGCCGGCTACCGCCTGGGCTTCGTGGGGGGCACCGACTCCCACGACAGCCGACCCGGCTCCCTCGAGGACGGACCCAGCGCCACCGACTCCTGGTCGGACACCGACGAGGACGGCGAGAACGGCGAGGACAGCGAAGACGAGCCCCTGTGGCAGGTCCACGACGGCGCGGTCACGGGCGCCATGGTCGTGGCCCCTGCCGACCGCACCGCCCTCTTCGATGCCCTGTTCGCCCGAGAGACCCTGGTGAGCTCCGGGCCCCGCCTGGCCGTGCGTGCCGTCCTCGTAGACGCCGAGGGAGCGCTCCACCTGCCCGGGAGCGACGTGGCCAGTGGGGACGCCCGGCTGTGGGTGGAGCTGCCGGCAGATGGGGCCGATGACCTCGTGTCCATGGAGCTGCTTCGGGTGGGAGACAGCAGCCTGGCAGCCTGGACCGACGGCCCGAGCCTCGACGAGACCGTCAGCCTCGTCACCGACGAGGTGCTCTACCTACGGCTCCGCTTCGAGAACACCGACGGCGAGCCCGAGCGGATCTGGCTGTCGCCCTGGTTCGTGGACTGACCCCGGACAGGCCGACGGCACGGCCCCGCCTGCTCAGCCTCGCGCGGCCACCAGGGCCATCAGCGCCGCCAGCTCAGCGGCCCTGTCGGCATCCTGAACCACCCCTGTCTCCGCATCGAAGCTCGACCGGAAGCTCGGGAGGCTGAAGCCGCCGAGGACCTCGGCCCCCCAGTGGGGCATCACCGAGGTGAGCGCGCCGAGGTTGGTGGACCCGCCTCGGCCTCCGGGCGAGGTGGCGAGCAGGGCGACGGGACGGGCGAAGAAGCGCCCCTCGCGCGGCGTGCGAGAGAGCCAGTCGATGGCGTTCTTGAGCATGGCGGGCATGGAGCCGTTGTGCTCCGGGCTCGCAAGCACCACCACCGAGGCGGCCTCCAGGCGCTTCCGGAGGGCCAGAGCGTCGGCGGGGAAGCCGTGCTCTCGCTCGTGATCCGGGCTGTACAGGGGGAGGTCCAGCTCCCGCACCCAGACCTCGTCGACCTCGGTGCCTGCCGGCAACATGGAGAGGGCCGCGTGGAGCAGCCGACGGTTGATGGAGGTCGACGACGGGCTTCCACAGATGGCGAGAACGGACACGATGCCTCCGAGACGTCTGAACGACCCTCAGGCCCCTAGCCCGAGCCCAGCCCGCCGACGAGCGCGGCGTGGTGACCTGCTCCAACGCCCTCGACTACTCCGCGACTTGCGGCGTCACGCTGGGCGTCGGCGCCGAAGGCATGGTCAGGTCTTCCTCCCACAGGCGCACCGTGCCCACCTCGTCAGGCGAGACCGCGAAGCGGAATTCACCCCGCTCCTTGGCCCGCGGCGGAACCGTGATCTGCAAGAGCGCGCCAGTTCCAGCCCGCTGGACGAAGCCGTCCTTGTCGAGCACCGTGACCTCCAGCCCGGAGAACCGCAGGGGCGCATCGGACTGGTTGTCGAGGGCCAGCACCACAATGGCTGCCCCCGGCACCCCGGTGACCTCGTGGACCGAGACGGCCCCGATGCCCTCGAGGTCGGCGTAGCTGGCCACCAGCGTGGCCCCGTCGACCGACTTGCCCGCCTTTCGGCCCTCTTCGATGCCCTCGGCCACCCCGGTGGTGACCTCCTTGGTGGTCTCCACGGTCTTGCCCACCACCGTCGAGGTGCAGCCGCGCCAGAAGTCACCCGAACAACCGCTGAGGGCGAACATGGCGATGAGGGTCAGGGCGCGAGACATAGGAACTCCGGGGCAGTGCGGCCTATGTCACCGCTTCGCCCACGACAACGCAGTGCCCTAGAGGTCTTCGACAGCGACGTCACCCTCGAAGAAGTGGAGCCGCTCGACCGCGCTCAGGGTGTCGATCGCCCCGTCGGTGTGCGTGACGGTGAGGGGCTCCCCCCCGCTCAGCGTGTAGTCGTCGCGTGAGCCGCAGTAGACGACGGTGTCGGTGCCCGCGCCGCCGTCGAGAGCGTTGCTGCCGGCGTTCGACACGAAGGTGTTGTCGCCCTCGTGGCCCTGGACGGACGCATCGCCGCTGCCCAGCAGGTGCACCGCATCGAAGTAGCGGCTCTTGTGCGTGTAGGGCTCGTCGGCGTCGAAGACGAGGGAGAGGGTGCCCGCGAAGTCTGGATGGACGGGCTCTGGCAGCGGCAGCTGGCCAGGCAGGAAGGCCTCGAAGAGCTCGAGCCCCGCGGGGTCTTTCGAGGCGACCTCGTCGCGAGTCTTGGCGATGTAGACCCCCCACATGCCGCCCTCGCCCTCGTCCCACGGGCCCCAGAGGCCGTAGGCGCTGTCGATGACCGAGGCGATGTACTCCTGGGCCAGGCTGTCTTCCTCCTCGAGCTCCTCGAGCCACTCCTCGACCCCTGGCTCGACGGGAATTCCCCACCGGCCATCTTCGATGGCGCTCTCGGCCTCGGCGAGCAGCTCGGCCTGGTAGTCGGGCAGAGCACCCGGCATGTAGGTGCCGATGCCGGTGTCGTGGACCAGGTGGAAGATCTCCTCCATGGCGGCGTCGCGGTGGTCGAAGTCGTTGTCCATGAACCAGCGGTGGCCAGCCACGGGCGTCTCGTCCTCGTAGAGGGGCTGCGCGGGCACATCGGGCTCGTTGCCCTCGGAGTGCTCGCCGCTCGGCAGCACGAGCACCGCCCCGTTGTCGGCCATGGCGTTGGCCACCGCGGTCTTGTCGGCGCCGTACCGGCTGCCCGGGTGATCCTCGAGGAAGCCACGCAGCAGGTTTCGGGCGCGCAAGATCTGGACATCGTTGAGGTCTTCGTGGGCGAAGATCGCGATGACCGACCCGTTGGGGGCGACCACCTCGGTGTACCGGCTCAGATCCTCGCGCAGATAGCGGGAGTAGCTCTCCGGGGTGTCGATGATCACCTCGGGGCCGTTGCGGCAGGCGTCGTGTGCGGTGTCTGGCACATCGACATCGGGCACCTGAGGCTCAGAGGGCTCGCCGTAGCCAGGCTGCCCCTTTCCCGGATTGCAGGCCACGAGCACGGAGAGAGCGAGGGGCATGCGCATGTCGGTCACCTCTGCACCACGCCAGCGGTGGCCCGTTGCACCCCCTTCGACACGCGGTGGCCCGAGATGGGCACCACCCGCTTGGGGACATCGACCGTAGCCGCCGCTCGCACTCTGTAGGATAACCGTGCATGGCCCTCGAAGACCCCGACTCCGTCGACTTCAGCGCCATCGCTCGCGGTCGTGGCTACCAGGGAGAGAGCCTCCTCGTCGAGCACGCGAGCCCGCGCCCGGTGTCCAGCTGCGCGGTGCTTGTGCTCGGCCCCCACGGCTACGCCGACACCTCGGCCTACCGCCCCCTGCGCCTCCTCGCCGACCTCATCGCCCATCGAGGCTACCGGGTGCAGCGCCTCGACTGGCCGGGCCTGGGGGACAGCGCTGGCGATGCCCTGGACCCCGATCTCCTGGGCCGTCAGATCACGGCCGTCAAGACCGCCGTGGCCGGCCTGCGCGACCGGGGCTTTGGCCAAGTGGTGGGCATCGGCGTGGGCCTGGGCGCGCTCCTCGGCCTGGCGGTCGGCAGCCTCGACGGCCTGGTGGCCTGGGCCCTGCCCACCACGGGCAAGCGGGCCATGCGCGCCGAGCGGGCCTTCCACAAGCTGGCCGCCAAGAGCTACGGGTCCCCCCCTCCAGGCGCCGTCCATCCTCCCGCAGGCGCGGTCGAGGCCGGCGGCTTCCTGTACGGCCCACAGACGGTTCGTGGCCTCGAAGAGCTCGATGCAGCCGCCCTCATCGCCACACACGCGCCAGCGCGGGTGCTGCTCTTGCCCCAGGACGGAGGCACCGCCCCAGCCAAGGTCGTGGCTGCCCTCGAGGCCGCCGGAAGCGAGGTGGTGCTCGGTGAGGCCGACGGTCTGGGCGACCTGTTGGAGAGCGCCTACCAGGCCGCACTCTCGGTCGCGGTCCGCGAAGCCATCCTGGCCTGGCTCCCCACCGACGGGCACACCTTCACGCCTCCGCCTCCGACCTGGGCGCCAGCCCTCACCCCCATGCCCGGGGTCGAGGAGCGGCTCTGGGTGCAGGAAGGGGGCGCCGGCGATCTCGTGGGGATCCTGTGTCGCCCGACCGCTGTCACCGAGGGTCGGGACTGGACCCTCTTCTTCAACGCAGGCGGGATCCGCCGCTGCGGCCCCAACCGCCTCTGGACCCGAGCCGCCCGCGCGCTGGCTGAAGAGGGGCGCCCCTCTCTGCGCTTCGACGTACGCGACGTGGGGGACAGCGACGGCAGCAGCGAGCCGCACCCAGACCTGGAGGCCATGTACGCAGAGTCCGCCATCGCCGACGCCGTGCAGGCCGTGGACGCCCTGCGGGCCCTCGGCGCCACCAGCGTGGATGTCGTGGGGCTCTGTTCGGGGGCCTTCCTCGGGGTCCAGGTGGCCCTGCGCCGCGAGGTGCGCCGAGCCGTGCTCTTCAACGGACTCGCCTACGTCTGGAACGACGACGCGCGGGCCTCATCGATGACCAGCCAGATCGGCCGCTCGCTCCTCGATGCCCGGCGATGGCACCGCCTGCTCACCGGTCGCATCGACGCGCGGGCGCTCGCCCGCTCCATCGGCAGCAAGGCGAGGCTGCGGGCCGGCGACCTGCGCGACCGGCTCGGCGGAGTGCCGCCCCCGAACGAGGTGGCGCGGGTGCTGAGGGACGTCCAGGCCCGAGGGACCGATCTCCAGCTCGTGTCCAGTGCCGGTGACCCCAGCATCGCCTACCTCGATCGGCACCTCTCATCGGACCAGCGGCCCCCGCTGACCCTGCTTCCGGGCGTCGACCACACCATCCGTCCTGCCTGGGCTCACGCGCGCGTCGTACAGTTGATCATGAGCGGCGCCACCAAGGGCTGAAACCCAGGACATCCATGCGCACCGAAGAGATCCGCGAGATCGTGGGCAAGCACGCCCGCCTCCCTGTCGACGTGGCCGGTCTGGGCGCCACCGATGACCTCTACGCGGCCGGTCTCACCTCACTGACCACCGTACACCTCATGCTGGCCATCGAAGACCACTTCGACGTCGAGTTCCCCGACGAGATGTTGAGTCGACAGACCTTCGAGAGCCTCCAGTCCATCGCCGAGGCCGTGGCCGAGATCCAGGAGTGAGCACCCTCCCATGAGGCCGTCATGCCCGAGCTGAGCGCCCTGCTGGCGACGGTGCGCGCCATCGGCAAGACCGTGGTGGCCGAGCACGCCGACGACGTCGATCGCGACGCCCGCTTCCCCCACGAGGCCTTCGCCGCCCTCAAGGAAGCGAAGCTGCTCAGCGCCTATGTGCCCGAAGAGCTGGGCGGAATGGGCCTCGACGTGGTGGAGATCACCCGTATCTGCGAGGCGCTGGCGCCCTTCTGCGCGTCGACCGCCATGATCTACGCCATGCACCAGATCCAGGTGGCCATCGTGGTCCACCACGCCCTGCACGAGCCGTCCTGGCGGGCGTGGGCCGAGCAGCTGGTGACGGAACAGTGGCTCCTGGCATCGGCCACCACCGAGCTGGGCATCGGCGGGGATGTGCGCAGCTCGAAGTGCGCCGTGGTTCGCGAGGGCGACCGCTACACCCTCACCAAGCAAGCCCCGGTGATCTCCTACGGCGCCGAGGCCGACGCGATCATGGTGACGGCCCGCCGCGCCGAAGACGCAGGCGCCAGCGACCAGGTCGCCGTGCTGGTCGACAAGGCCGACTACACCCTGGACGAGCTCTGGGGCTGGGACACCCTGGGCTTCCGTGGCACCTGCTCCTCCGGCTTCACCTTGACCGCCAGCGGGCCGGTGAGCCGCGTCCTGCCCGTGCCCTACGCCGACATCCACGCCAAGACCATGCACGCCTACGCCCACTGCACCTGGGCGGCCTTGTGGCTGGGCCTCGCCGCCGGCGCCGTCGGTCAGGCACGGTCCGTCGTGCGCAAGCAGGCCCGCAAGACCCCCGGCGAGATGCCGCCCTCGGCCCTGCGCCTGGCCGAGGTGGACGCCGTGCTCTTCGGCATGCGCAACAGCGTGGCGCACACCACCGCCGACTACGCCGCCCGCCTCCTTGACCACACCGACGGTCCCTTCCCCGCCGACTTCGACTTCGCGGTGAGGGTGAGCAACCTCAAGGTCACGAGCTCCCAGCTGGTGGTGGAGATCGTCAGCAAGGCCCTGATGATCTGCGGCATCGCCGGCTACCGG
>JAERSX010000923.1 GCA_016845285.1 Deltaproteobacteria bacterium
GTCGAACGCCAGGCCGTAGAAGAGGCGGGTTCCAGGCGCCAACCAGTCGACGGGGGCGTCCTTGGCCTTGGGCTCGAGATCGACCGTGAGGTCGAGGGTGGCCTGCCGGCCATCGAGCCATGCTCGCTCGATGTCGAAGCGCATCCGCGGCCCCTCGCGGAAGTACTCGCCGATGTCGATCCAGGAGCCGCCGGGACCGCGACCGAAGACCGGCGGCTGGTCGCCCACGAGCTCCACGGTGAAGGGCTCGGCGAGGGCGTAGTCCTCGAAGTGCAGCTTGACGGGCAGGTCGGCACTCTCGACCTCGAGCCGCACGGGGCCTTCGTATGTGCGAAGGGCGTCGACGTAGCGCACGGAGCCCGTCGCGAGCGGTGTGGGCTCGAGGAAGAGCTGGACGCTGGCGAGGTCGAGAGGCGGCGCCGCAGGAGGACCGCCCCCCGCACAGGCGCTCAGCAGGAAGCTCGAAGAGGAGGTCAACAGCATGGCCATCAAGACGCGCATGCCGGGGCGTCTAACCTTGCCGGAGGAGGTTAGCCTCGCCGAACAGGAGCACCCATGGACGCCCGCACCGCCACCTCCCAGGTCTTGTGCCTCCAGGTGAACGGCGAGACCCACGAGGTGCTCGCGCCCCCCACGTGGACCCTCCTCGAAGTCCTCCGCTACAAGCTCCGCCTCACCGGCACGAAGCAAGGCTGCGACAAGGGCGACTGCGGCGCCTGCACCGTGCTCGTCGACGGTGAGCCGGTGCTCAGCTGCTGCACCCTGGCCGGCTTGGCCCAAGGTCCCGAGATCACGACCATCGAGGGGCTGCCTCCCAAGGTAGGTCGCGCCTTCGACATCTGCGGCGCCCTCCAGTGTGGATTCTGCCAGCCCGGAATGATCTGTAGCGCACAGGCCCTCCTCGACCGCTCCCCCGATCCCGACGATGCAGAGATCCGCACGGCGCTCAGCGGCAACCTCTGCCGTTGCACCGGCTACACCAAGATCTTCGAGGCCGTGAAGCTGGCAGCCCGCGAGCTGGACGACCTGGCTGACGGGAGCACCCCCGGCCTCGAGGTGCCTGCCATCTTCGGTCCACCGGCCGAGGGCTTCATCTCCATCGGTGCCCGGGCACGGAAAGCAGACAGCATCCGCAAGGCAGTGGGCACCGAGATCTTCGCCGACGACATCGACCTGCCGCGCATGGCCCATGGCCGCATCCTGCGGAGCCCCTTCGCCCACGCCCGCATCCGGAGCATCGACACGTCCGCAGCCGAGGCCCTGCCGGGCGTCTTCGCAGTCATGACCGGGGCCGACGTGGACACCCCCTACTGCGTCATTCCCTGGACTCCCGACGAGACCGCTCTGTGCACCGACAAGGTCCGCTACGTGGGAGATGGCGTGGCCGCAGTGGCTGCCGTGGACGAGGAGACGGCCATCCGCGCCTGCGACCTCATCGCCGTGGACTACGAGGTGCTGCCCGCCGTGCTCGACCCCCATGCGGCCCTCGAGGAGGACGCCCCCAAGGTCCACGAGATGGACTGGAAGGGACGCGAGCGCAAGAACAACATCTGCAAGACCGTCGACCTGGGCTTCGGCGACACCGAGAGCGCCCTGTCCGAGGCCGACGCCGTGGTCGAAGGGGACTGGTTCTACGAGGGCAGCAGCCACGTGCCCATCGAGCCTCACTGCGCCGTCGGCACCTGGTCACCCGACGGCCAGCTCACCCTGTGGTCGGCCACCCAGGTGCCCCACTACCTCCACCGCGAGCTCGCCAAGGTGCTGGGGGTGCCCCAGAGCAAGGTGCGTGTGATCCAACCCGCTGTGGGGGGTGCCTTCGGCGGCAAGTCCGAGCCCTTCGACCTCGAGTTCTGCGCTGCAGCCCTGTCGCGCAAGGCCGGGCGGCCCGTCAAGATCCTCTACACCCGCGAGGAGGTCTTCTACAGCCACCGGGGCCGCCACCCCATGCACATGCACTTCAAGGTTGGGGGCAACCGCGACGGCACCATCACCGCCGTCGACAGCGACATCCTCATCGACGGCGGCGCCTACCACTCCTTCGGCCTGGTCCCGACCTACTACGCAGGACAGCTCCTGCCCGGGCCCGTCAACTTCGCGCACTACCACCTCCGCGCGCGACGGGTCTACACCAACAAGCCCTGCTGCGGCCCCAAGCGCGGACACGGCAGCGTGCAGCCCCGCTTCGGGTTCGAGTGTGCGGTCGACGAGCTGGCCGAGCAGCTCGGCCTCGACCCCATCGAGCTCCGCCGCCGCAACGCCATGAAGAACGGCGAGGAGACGGTCAACGGCCAGCTGGTGCCCTCGACGGGTCTCAACGAGTGCCTCGACTCCGTCGCCGACGGCTCCGGCTGGTCCGAGCGCTACGGCAAGCTCCCCGTGGGCAAGGGCCTGGGCGTCGCCTGCAGCATGTACATCTCGGGCACGGCCTACCCGGTCTACCCCAACGAGATGCCGCAGTCGGGCGTGCAGCTGCGTGCCGACCGGAGCGGGAAGATCACCATCTTCTGCGGCGCCAGCGACATCGGACAGGGCAGCGACGGCATGCTCGCCACCATCGTCGCCGAGGAGACCGGTGTGCCGCCCGACGACATCGTGGTGGTGAGCCACGACACCGACCTCACCCCCGTCGATCTCGGCGCCTACTCGAGCCGCATCACCTACATGTGCGGCCTCGCCGCCCAACAGGCTGGCCGAACGCTCCGGACCACCATGCGCGCCGCCCTCGCGGCCCACTGGGAGATCGACGAAGAGCGCGTGGGCACCGCGCTGGGCTTCTGGTACGACCGGGAGGACGTCAGCCGACAGCTCCCCGTCAAGGACGTGCTGATCCTGGCCGAGAGCGCCAACGGCACCCTTGGCGCCACCGGCGGCTACAAGACCACCGCCAAGCTCGGCGGCAAGTACCGAGGCGGCACCATCGGAGCCTCGCCCGCCTACTCGACCACCGCCCACGTGGCCGAGGTGAGCGTGGACACCGAGACCGGCGTGGTCACCGTCGACAAGGTCTGGGTGGCCCACGACTGCGGCCGGACCCTGAACCCAGTGCTGGTCGAAGGACAGATCGAGGGCAGCGTCTACATGGGCTACGCCGAGGCCATCATGGAGTCCCACCGTGTGGACGAGCGGGGACTGCACACAGGTCCCAACCTGCTGGACTACCGCATCCCCACCAGCGCCGAGACCCCCGACATCATCGCGAGCATCATCGAGACCATCGACCCCGGAGGGCCCTACGGCGCAAAGGAAGCCGGTGAGGGTCCGCTCCATCCCATCATCCCCGCCATCGGCAACGCCATCTACGACGCGGTGGGCATCCGTCTGCGGCGCATCCCGTTCACCCCCGAGCGGGTGCTGGCCGCGCTGCAAGAGCGGGACGCCGCCGAGCAGGCTGCCAAGTAGGTGCGGCCATCAAGGTGGACCAGCTGCGCCCTTGCGCTGGCCCTGGTCGGGGCCGCATGCACCAAGGATGAGCCCGTCCCCAACGTGCTCCTGGTGACCCTCGACACGACGAGCTGGGACCGCCTGGACCTCGGGGGCCGGACCGGAAACGCCACCCCCACCGTGGCCGCGCTGGCCGCACAAGGCACCGAGCTCACCCATGCGCGCACGCCGGTGCCCATCACCCTGCCAGCCCACCTGAGCCTGTTCACCGGCATGGACCCCGATCAACACGGGGTGCGCAACAACGGCCGCTACCTGGCTCCGCCGTCTCTGGAGCTGCTGCCCGAGGTGCTGCGGGCCCAGGGCTGGTCCACCGGCGCCGCCATCGCCGCCATGCCGGTCTCGCGCCAGTTCGGCATCGACCAGGGCTTCGATCACTTCGATCAGGAGGGCCTCGCCCGCGGCGCAGAGAGCTTCGCCGAGCGTCGCGCCGACGCCGTCACCGACGCAGCCCTTGCACTCGTCGCCGAGCTCCCCTCCCCTTGGTTCCTGTGGGTCCACTACTTCGACGCCCACCATCCCTTCGAGGCTCCCGAGGGCTGGGCTGGACAACAGCGCGACGCCTACCAGGACGAGATCGCCTACATGGATCACGAGCTCGGCCGCCTCATCGCAGGGCTACCCGAGGGCCCGAGGGTCACGGTCCTGACCGCCGACCACGGCGAGAGCCTGGGCGAGCACGGCGAGCTCACCCACGGCATGTTCCTGCACGACGCCACCCTCCGGGTGCCCCTGGTCTTCGCGGGCCCTGGCATCGCCTCGGGACACCGGGTGGACGCCCCCGCCAGCCTGGTCGATGTGGCCCCCACTCTTGCAGAGCTGCTGGGCGTGCCGGCCCCCGCGGGGGCGACCGGTCGTTCGCTCGTGTCGGCGCTGCGCAGAGAGCCCGTGGACAGCGCGCCCATCTACGCGGAGAGCCTCATGCCCCTGGAGGCGCTGGGCCTCGCGCCCGCATCCTCCGTGCTCGACGGTGATCTGCGGCTGGTGCGCACCTACCGCGACCGCCTCTTCGACCTGGCCTCGGACCCCGGCGAGACCCAGGACGTGGCCGCCTCCAGACCCGCTGAGCTCACCCGCCTCGGGGCCCTCCTGGATGCCCGTGCCCCGGCCGCCACCGTCGATCAGGTGGCACCCGATGCCGAGACCATCTCCCACCTGGAGGCTCTCGGCTACGTGACCGCACCAACGAGCGCCGAGGACGGCCCAGCGCGCGAAGACACCTACGACCGCCCGGACATGCTCCAACAGGCCTCCCCCGAGCGCTTCCTGACCCCAGAAGACCTCGCAGATCCCGAGGCTCTCGTGGTGAAGCTCCGGGCCAGCGAGGGCAGCGC
>JAERSX010000924.1 GCA_016845285.1 Deltaproteobacteria bacterium
CCCCCGAGGCCCCGGCGTTGCCCGTGGACGAGACCTCGGATGGAAGCGTGCTGGCTGACCTTCTGCTCATCCTGCGTGCGCGACGCATCGCTCGGGTGAGCGTCGAGTTGTCGGTCGCCTTCATCATGTCGCTGGCAGCCACGATCGCGCTGACCTGGCCCCTCGCGCTGCACCTCGACGAGGTGCTCATCGGCGGCGGCGAGCTGGGCGGCTGGCTCTGGCGGCAGTGGTGGCACTTCACCGAGGTGGACGCCCTGGCCCGTGAGGAGCTTGGGCTCATCGGCAGCGCTGAGCAGCTGCTCTCCCTGGGCCGGTACCCCGAGACCGGCAACATCCTCGACATCTTGCTCTTGAGCTACCCCCTCGAGCAGCTCGTCGGCTTTCCCGCCGGCCACAACCTGAAGGTGCTCACCATCCTCGTGGGGAACGGGCTCTGCGGCTACGTGCTGGCGCGCTCGCTGACCCGCTCTCCGGTGGTGGCGGTGGTGGCAGCCCTGGTGGCGGTCATCAACCCGCTGGCGGTCCAGGACATCAACAAGACCGGCCTGCGCCAGGTGGTGCTCTGGTGGCTGCTGCTCTACCCGGTCTTCCTGACCCGGGCCGAGCGCACGGAACGGCCCAGGGACGCCGTCGCTGCCGGGGCGATCTTCGTCCTCTGCGCGGCCTTCTACTGGTTCTACGGCCTGTTCGCGGCCATGTTCACGGCGATTCGCATCGTGGCCTGGTGGTGGCGGACCCGGGCCTCGCCCCTGCGGCTGGCGAAGTGGGTGGGTGCCCTGGGTGCGGCCGCGGCGGTGGGCAGTCTCGTCTTCTTGAGTCCGTACCTGAGCTCAGGTGACGAGACCCAAGGCCAGGCCGGCATCAACAAGCTGCCCGAGGTCACCTTCATGGTGCCCTACCCGGCCTACGACACCATCGCCTCTGCGCCTCTGCGGCCCAGCAACTACCGCGAGAACGTCCTCAGCTCGCTCCATCGGGGCATCGACTCGGCCTGGCCGGCCGACACGGTGTTCAACCCTGGGCACGGCGGCAGCGCCTACCCCATCGCCATCTTCTTCGTGGGGCTTCTGCCGGCCTGCTTCATCAAGGGCGCCCGCAGCTGGGTCGTGGTGTGGCTGGTCTTCTGGCTCGGCAGCATGGGGCCCTTCCTCAAGCTCGGTTCAGGCAATGACACGGCCGACGTGGTCATGCTGGGCGACTACGTGGTGCGGCTTCCGTATGCGTGGATGTTCCAGTTCGTGCCTGGCATGTCCCGGATGTTTGCGCCTTACCGACTCGCCGCCTTCGTGGTGGTTGCCTCGGTGGCCGTGCTCGCGATCTCCCTTCAACAGGCCGAGGGGTGGAAGCGGCCGGTGTTCGCGGTGCTGACGGGCCTGAGCATCCTGATCCAGCCCTTCTACCGCTTCGACCTCGGCCCGGTCGGCCCCTCGGGTCGTCCGACGATGTGGCGTGTGCCCACCCAGATGAGCGGCTTCCAGCTCCCCGAGTGGTACGCCGGGCTGGATCCGCAGGACTGGGGCGGCATCATCGAGCTTCCCCTGGAACAGCAGCAGGATCTGCTCGCTGCCTACCAGGCCTTCCACCGACGCAAGGTCTACCGCTCCTGGGCCACGCTGCCGGCCATTCCGCCTCTGCTGCGCAGCACGGGAGGCGGTGAGCACGGACGTCGCCTTCGCTGGCTGGCGGCGCCGGAGCCCAACAGGGATGCGGCCTCGGAGTTGCTGCGAGAACTCTCTCGCGAGCCCCTGGAGACCGACCTGAGCCAGCTTCGTCCCGAAGATCTGGCCCGCGTCGTCGAGGCGGGCAAGTACCGCTACATCGTCGTGCACGAGCGGGGCTTCTTCCTCTTGCGACCCCACGCGGGGTCGGCCATCTACCGGGACGTGGTTCACCGCTTGGCTGTGGTGTTGGGCATGCAGCCCACCGAGCACACCGAGCAACAGGCCTTCGACTGGCCCGGCAAGAAGCGGAGCTTTCCCGCGGGTCCTGCCTGGGTGCCCTGGGCCAGCCAGGAGGTCCAGCTCCCCTCGCAGGAGATGCCAGACCGCTACTTGATGTCGGTCTTCGATCTCTCCGAGTGGGAGCCGCGGGCAGGCGACGGCACGGCCCTGGAGGAGGAGGCGGTGGAGGATCCTGCTGCCGAAGAGGGCCTCGGGACCGGAGACGACGCGCCCGTCGCACCTTGACAGTGCCCGGAGGTCATGGCTGAATCCCCGCCTAGGTGCGCGCTGACTTCAGTCTGGAAGTCCGCGCCTTCGGAAGGATGCATGTCGCGCAAGCTGGTGTTCGTCGCCCTCGTCCTGCCGTTTCTGGGCAGCTGTGCTGCGCGCAGCACGCTCCAGGTCGTGCAGGCAGAGCAGGCCCTGTACCTGGCTCGGGAGGCCGAGGCGCCGGAGCGGGCTGTCTTCGAGTGGACCCTGGCCGAGCAGTACATGCAAAAGGCGCGTGAGGAGTGGAGCCACTCCGACTACGGCGCCGCTGACGAGCTCGCCCGGAAGTCGATCCACTGGGCCGAGCAGGCCGAGCAGGCTGCCTCCGACAGTGCCCATCACCAGATCATGGACCGCTCCTCGGACATCGTGCCCGAAGAGCGGGCCCCCGCGCCGACCTTCGAGCCCGAACCGGATGGCGGGGAAGGCACCGGGGGTGAGCTCGGTGAGGAGCGCGGCGTGGAGCACGACACCATCGACGTTCCGGACGCCGACCTCTACGACGAGGGAGACGAGGATCCCGAGGAAGACGAGTGAGGCGATTGCTCCCCCTGGCCCTCTTCGCGGCCGCCTGTATGAAGCCCGCCAACCTGGCGGAGTCTTATGCGGCCGTCGTGGCAGACCTCGAGGCCACCAAGATCGACGAGTACGCCCAGGAGTGTGCCCCCCTCGAGCTGGCGCTGGCCAACGCCCACAAGGAGTTTGCCGAGCTGGAGTTCGAGCAGGGAGACGCTCGCCGCGCCGAGCAGCACCTCGCGCTGGCCGTCACCAACGCACGCGAAGCGGTCTCCCTGGCGGATGCCTGTCGCCCCCACGACCGTGATGGTGATGGGATCCTCGACGAGGTCGACCAGTGCCCCGACGTGCCCGAGAGCTTCAACGGCGTGGCCGACGAGGACGGCTGTCCCGAGGTCGACTCAGACAGCGACGGCATCTTCGATGTGACCGACCAGTGTCGTCTCGATCCCGAGGACATGGACGGCTTCCAGGACGAGGACGGCTGTCCCGACAAGGACAACGACGGAGACGGGCTGCTCGACGCCGTCGATGCCTGCCCCAACGAGGCGGAGAATTTCAACGGCTACCAGGACGAAGACGGCTGTCCAGAGGGCACCATCGATCGCGATGGCGACGGCATCCGCGACGACATCGACCAGTGTCCGGACGAGCCCGAGAACATCAACGAGTACCTCGACGAAGACGGCTGCCCGGACGTCAAGCCGCAGAGCGTCAAGATCACCCGCGAGAAGATCGAGATCACCGAGAAGATCCTGTTCCAGACGGCTCGGTCCACCATCAAGCCCGTCAGCTACGGAATCCTGGACTCGGTCGCCCAGGTCATGAAGGACTACCCGAACATCAAGGTGCGGGTGGAAGGTCATACCGACAGCGATGGCTCGGACAGCTACAACCTCAAGCTGAGCCAGTCTCGGGCGGCCGCGGTGCACGAGTACCTCGTGGCCAAGGGCATCGCCGGCTCGCGGCTGACCAGCGAGGGCTACGGCGAAGCCCAGCCCATCGACACCAACCGCACCAGCTCGGGCAAGGCCAACAACCGCCGTGTCGAGTTCCACATCACCGAGTGGGGCGAGTAGCCTCGTCCTCGAGGGGACAGCCCGAGGGCGGGTAATCTCTTGCGGCCCCCGGCCCCCTTGGTCAGGCTGAGCCCCTTGGAGGACCCATGAAGCTGTCTGCCACGCCCCTCTTCTCAGCACTCGTTGCCCTGCCCATCGCCCTGTTCGGCTGTGGCGACAAGGACGACGGCGGTGCCGCTGAGGCTGACGCCGACACGGACACCGACACGGACACCGACACCGACAGCGACACCGACGCCGACACCGACAGCGACACCGACGCCGATGCGGACGCCGACACGGTGACCTTCGCCCTGGACGGCGACTGGGAAGACACCTGGCTGACCCTCTCGCTCGTCGGGCGGGATGGCGACGGGATCCTCCTGGGCGACACCGTGTCGACCGACCCCGCCATCGATGCGGAGATGGTGATCTCCCTTCCTGCTATCGAAGAGAGCGATCTGGACGTCGACGAAGAGTCGGGCACCGGCATCGCCACCTACGTGGCCGCGCTGCACGACGACCTCGACGGCGAAGGCCTGCCGGAGCCCGGCGAAGCGGTCGCTGCGGTGTCCGAGGTGTGGCTGGTCTTCGTGAACGAGCCCGACGAGGGCTGGCTCGACCGTGGCTACAGCGAGGGCTGGAACGCAGTGGGCGCCATCATCGGCGGCCCCGAGGCCGAAGAGGTGTTCTACGAGCTGGACGCCGTTCCCCTGCCCACGAACATGCGACCGGTCGAGGAGGTGACCCTGAGCGGCACCTACGACGCCGACAGTCCCGACATCGCGAGCCTGCGGATCGCCTTGATCCCGCAGGTCATGGCCGAGGGTCAGGAGGTCGAAGCGCTCCTGTTGGACGAAGAGCTGAGCACGCCCTTCGAGATAGCGCTCTCCGGTGCGCCCCCGGACGACCACATGGCCGAGAGCGGTGGTCCGTCGGCGGCCTTGGAGTCGCCGTTGGTCTACGACGATGGCGACGCCAGCGGCAGCTTCACGGACGGTGACGGTGCGGTCTTCGGCATCTGCTCCGATGATCGGCCGGTGCTGCTCCGCTACTCGCCAGAGGTCACCGAGATTCAGGTGGCGCTCTTCACCATGCTGTCTGAGGCGGGCGTGGGCTGGTGGGCTGGTGCAGAGGACACCGGGGCTGAGGGCGGCGGTCTGGTCGCCCTCGATGACTCCGAGATGAGCACCCTGAGCATCGATGAGAACTGCGACCCACCGGGTGGCGGGGGCGAGTGAGCATCGGTGTCGCGCGGGCCGGGCGAGCGCTGCCCGCGCCCTGGTCGGCCGAAGAGGTGGCGGCCTGCGTGGGCGGCGAATTGGTGGGACCGACCTGCGTGGTGAGCGGTGTGGCAGAGCTCGCCCACGCTGGTCCCGACGACGTGGCCTATGCCGAGCGGGCGGGAGCCTCGGATGCGGGTCTGCTGCTGGCGGCTGCGGCGATTCCAGGGCGGGTGGTGGTGGTCTGCCTCGATCCCAAGGACGCCTTCATCACCTTCCTCGAGGCAGCCTTCGACGACGACGGGGACCCGGCCATCCACCCAGCCGCCACGGTGCACCCCACGGCGACCATCGGCCCGGGCGTGCGGCTCGGCGCGGGTGTTCGGGTGGGCGCGCACTGTGTGGTGGGCGAGCAGACCGTGCTCTTCGACAACGTGGTGCTCTACCCACACA
>JAERSX010000925.1 GCA_016845285.1 Deltaproteobacteria bacterium
CTTCCGGCGCACGGCGCGCAGGCGAAGGCGGCACGGGGGCCGACCTAGCCACTCACAGCCGCTCGATGGAGAACGCGCCGGGATCGATCTCCTCCGAATAGGCCGGCGCATCGGTCGTGTCGCAGTAGTCGGCCATGGCCATGAGGCTGACCTCGACGCCACCCGCGGCGCAGCCCAGCACGGTGACGGTGTGGTCCACCGGTCCGCCGTCGCTCAGCACCATGGCGGTCCAGGCCCCATCGATGTTCGAGTAGGTGCGAGACAGGTTCTCCAACAGCAGGCGCTCACCGAGCACCGGATGGTTCTCCGGCGGCGCCTCGCCCGCGCGCAGCGGCACCAGATCCTCGGGGAGGACATCGAGGCCTTCGGTCAGGTAGACCGCCACGACACAGTCATGGTCGGTCTCGTTGCGGAGCTCGACCTCGGCGTAGACCTCCTGGAGCCAAGGCCCCGGGTCTTCGGCGTGGATGCGCCAGGCCACGACGCCCTCCTCGGCGGGCATGGTGACCACCCGCGGATCGGGGTCCCACCACTGGGTGTCGTAGGCGTTGCAGTCGGGGGTGGCCACGCTGCAGTCCATGGCTCCCATGATGATGCCGGCGAGGAGCAGCGCGCGGATCACAACCCACCGTCCGCATCGTCGCTCTCGTCCTCGATGGCCTCGATGAGCTCGGCATCCAAGGTGATGGCTGTGTTCTCGGCGAAGCCCTGATCGCTCCAGAGGGAGGCCACGATGTCCAGCTCGCCCACCACCTCGGCACCACCCTCCATCTCGAGCCGAACGGCGAAGGTGCCGTCATGCAGGGGCACCGAGAGCGCGGCGGAGATCTGCACGGGCTGGTCGTCTACGGCGCCACGTACCGGAGCGATGTCCACCGGACCGAGGTCCTCCTCTCCCACCACGTAGAGCTGGAGTTCCCCCGAGTCCAGGGTGGTGTTCCGCCCGTCGATCAAGAGCTCGACCTCCACCCAGACATCCGACTCCTGCGGCACGTCCCGGGTAGAGACGGTGCCCTCCACGCGCAACAGGCTCTCCGCGTTCACGGTGAGGACGCCCATCTCGACGGTGTCGTCGATTGAGAAGGAGGGCTGGCTGGTGGCGACGCTCAGCAAGATGCCGACGCCGGCGATGGCGAGTGCGATGGGAGAGCGGGTCTGGAGAGAGCGGGTCATAGATCAGCTCGCGGGCTGGGATGATCTCGACGCGATGCGCGAGCCATCCACGGGGGGGATCAAGAAGAGGGGCAGGACGAGCGCGCTCAGCGCGATGAGATCGGTGGGATCGCAGATGAGACGGGCCCCGTCCGCCCAGCCGACGGCCTGGTAGACAGCGCCGAAGAGCGTGTTCCAGGCACCGGTGGCGGCGGGGAGGGTCTTGACCAGGGTGAAGCCGAGGGCCGTGATCAACACAGCCCGACGTCGGCCCACGATCCCTGCACCGACGGGCAAGAGCTCCACCAGGAGGGGGAAGAAGACCACCCCCGCGAAGTCGGAGAGCTTGCCCGTGAACCAGGTGCCGTAGGCCGCCTTCGCCCAGTGATCGTTGACCGCCAGCAGGGCCATCGATGCCAGGGTCAAGGGATGAAGCAGGGGGTCTCGCCACATGCAAGGAGTAGAAGCAAGGGGCGTGCCAACTTCGATCACCCCGTGTTCTTCGGGCTGATCGAAGGTGGTCACGACTCGGCACCCACGAGACCCTGACACTGCTGTCGGGCCGGGAGGTATCTTTCGCCGATGCGAACCTCCCTCCTCGCTGTCGGGGTCATGCTGGCCCTCGGCTGTGGGCCGCGACTCCCCCCGGATCCGAGCGTCGCGCCCGTGGTCACGCCAGCCAAGGCGACCGACGACGCACGCGCTGAGTGCCTCGTCGACCCCACGCCCCTCCCCTACACCCGTGTGCAGTGCCGGACCGGGCTCGCGGCCGTGCAGACCGTCGACGATGGTCTCTCCCCCGAGCTGAGTCTCGACTTCCTGCTCTCGGCGGTGATCGCCGCCGAGGGGCTGCCCCTCATGCGCAGCCGAGACACCATCCTCCTCGACGGCAGACCCACCCAGGTGATCCGCTGGCGCCTCGGCGACCTCGACGGCGTGGGTGGCTTCGCCCACGGCCGGACCCTCGACGACGGCACGACCCGGCTGGTGCTCGCGGGAGGGCCGACCCGGGACCCGGGCCGAGATGCCCGTGCCGCCGTCCTCCTCGAGGCCCTGCTCCGCGATGGGACCGCCGGGCTGCCCCAGCAGGACGCGCGCCCCGCCTTCCTGGGGCGCGCCCTCGACCTGCCCGAGGGATGCTCTGCAGGCGAAGCACCCGGCGCCGGTGCCCAGGTGCTCTGTCCGAGTGGCTGGACGCGCTGGACGGCCAGCAACGATCTCTTCCAGCCAGGCGAGCGACAGGCCTTCGAGGCCCGCGTGGTGCAGACGACCCGAGCTCAGGCTGGGGGCGCCTGGCACGTCCACGAGTCCGACTGCGCCGTCGATGGTGAGGCCGCCCACTGTCTCGTCCTCGAAGCCGGGGACCACTCGCACGGCATCCTGATCGCCACCGCCGCCTGGCGTGGGGTGGGCGTGGTGGTGCAGTGCAGCCTCGGGCCGGGGAACATCCGACCGCCGGTGTGCGATGCCCTCGTGTCCATCGACGTCAGCGGGCACTGAGGCGGCTATCATCGAGACGATGCGTCTCTTCGGACTGGCCCTGCTCACCGCCTGCAGTGCGGGCGCCCCAGCAACCACTCCGACAGAGCGGCCGGACAGCGAGGACACCGCCGACCAAGGCCCGACGCTGGCTGCGCCCACCCCGAGCCTGGAGGTGGCTGAGGTGGAGGCCGCGCTGGCGGAGGCGCTGGCGGGGGGCGTTCCAAACCCCTTCGACCTGACCGAGGCCTACCTCACCTGGATGGCCCTGGGCGATGAGCACTGTCCCGGCGACCCCGAGCAGATCACCGACGATGTGCTCTACGGCTGCGGCACCGAGGATGGCACCTGGTTCGAAGGCATCAGCGAGTACCAGCATGCCGAGGGCGACGAGGCCCTGGCC
>JAERSX010000926.1 GCA_016845285.1 Deltaproteobacteria bacterium
ACCGAAGGCCCGGCCCCCAAAAAGAGCTGAGCCCCAGCCGTCTATCGGTTCGTCAGAAGGCTAGGCCCCAGAGTCAGGCGACATGGAGGCCAGCTCCGACAGCCGCTTGTCGATTCGGACCGTGTAGGCTCGATGCAACAACCAGATGATCGGGAACATGGCGACGATGGCCCACGAAAAGAGGAGCGTGATGCCCACGGGCACCCGGTAGGCGATCTGTGGTGCCGCGGAGCCCAGGTCGACCTCGACGATGTAGTGGATGAAGTCGAGCCGACGCTCTCCGTCGCCAGTGTATTGGGGGTTCACGAAGACAAAGAGGCTGTCACCCTCGCGGTGGTACCAGCCCCAAGCCATGGCCGCGTCGTCCTTGACCGCCTCGCGCAGGCGACCGGCCAGCTCCTTGTCGACGGGGCGAGTCCGAATGCGCAGCCCGCGACGCAGGGACCCGCTGCGGCGCGAGAACCTGAACAGCTCCCACACAGAGTAGAAGATCCAGATGTTTGCCAGGATGCCGACGATCGTCAGTGCTGTCTGCGGGGGGTCCTCGATGGCCCACCTCCGGAGTCTGAAGGTTCAACGGGTCGCACCCTCTAATTCGAAGGTACGACCGATGATACCCACAGCACTCTCACCGCAAACGCTCAGTCACACCAAACGCAGTAGATATCGGTGAAGTTGTCCCAGTAGGTGTTCTCCGTGTAGAGGTCCTCGTTGAACTCCTCGATCGCCTCTTCTTCGGACTGGCCCATCTCCGCGGCGGTCTCGATGTACTCGTCTTCCTCGTCGGCGATGGTCGTGTCGTATTCCCAGAGCTCATAGAGCAGGTCGCCCGTGTAGTACACCTCGTAGGCAATCACGCCGTAGAGCCCGAATCGAACCATCTGGGCCGAGCCGCTCTCGACGAGCCCCAACTCGGCAGCTTCGACCGAGGTCAGCGTGATCTCGATCTCGGTGGAGGCACCCGCCACGCCCGAGTAGTAGGCCCTGGCCTCCCAGAGATGAGCGGCCATGCTGGACGACGGATTCGTCGCGAGCAGACTGTCGATGGCCTTGATGATGATCGGGTAGTCCGCCGGAGAGACCGCAGACGCCGGCGGAGAATACAGAGCCGTGGCCGTGGTCAAGGGCAGCCCGAAGCTGAACAGCGCCGCGAGCGCGGCAACCCGCGTGAGATTGAAGCTCATAGAATTACCTTTCCATTGTTTTGGGTTCCAGGTTGCCCTCCGACACGACGGCCCGAGGACCATCGATACGTGACAGTCGTGTGACCAGATCACAGAAAGTTGAGATATTCACGATTATCGGCTGGTCGTCGGCGGCTCACGCGTGGCTGGAGCGGCGCCCTCCGAGCGGCCACCCCTCATCCCGAGGCCTCATCGAGGGACCAGACCGAGCCCTACGAAAAGGCCTCGAGCTGCCGCAACGACAGCATTCGGTTCTCCTCATCAAGCTCCATCACGAACCGCCCATGCACCCCTCTCATCGTCACGAAGGGTCGCAGATGTCTCGCATTGAAGGCGACGCGCAGCCCTGTGTCCGACATGGCCCTCACCATCTGCACATCGCCCCGATAGAACTGCTCGAGCTCTTCGGGTGGAATCCGCAACCTGAACCTAAGTGTGCGCATGCGCTTCCATCGACCTGAGTGCTGTCCACTCTGGGATCGGAGACTCTGGGTCGCTCATGATGAGGGGTAGTGGGCGGAGGGCGAATCGCAGCGCCACAACCAAGGTGGCGAGGCCATGGTAGGGGATGATCCCCCGGCAGGCAATCGACAGCCGTGAACCCGCTGTCGGCTAGCTCGACGGGCTCTCACGAGGCCGCTCGGCGACGATCCGCCAGTTCAGATCCGCGATCTTGGCCTTCTCTGCATCCGTCCAGGCCTGTCCGCCGGTCTGCAACAGGTCGAGCGTCTCCTCCACCCACGACGGCAGGAGACGGAGCGCCTCACCCACGCGGATGACCTTGCGCGCACCCAAGATCAGATCCCGCTTCTGCTCGCACAGAGGCCACGCCTCGCTCTTGGACGGGGCCGACACCAACACCTCGAAGCCAGCCCGCTCGAGCGCCGCACACACGTCGGCGGGGTACATGGAGTGGGTGGCGGCCAGGGTGGGCAGGTAGAGCCTGTGGAGCGCCACGTGCTCGTCGTTGTTCCAGTCGAAGTACGGCGACAGCAGGTACTCCGAACACGAGTAGCGGGCACCCGGCTTCAACACGCGGAACATCTCGGCGGCGTGGGAGTCGAGCTCTTCCTTCTTGAAGAAGGGCCAGACCGCCTGGAACGAAAAGCAGCCGTCGAAGCTCTCGTCGTCGTAGGCGAGCGGGACGTGGTGGTTGCCCACCTTGAAGTGGAGGCGATCCTGCATGCCGCAGGCTTCCGCCCAGGACTCCGCGTTCTCGATCTGGTTGGGATCGATGTTGTAGCCCGAGACCTGACCGCCCGTGAGCGTGGCGAAGTGGTGGGAGATGCGCCCCCGTCCGCAGCCCATGTCGAGGAGGTGGCTGCCTGCGGGATCTGCCAGCTCGAGGGCGGCGAGCACGTCCTGCTCACACAAGATCTGGTTGCCGTAGAGCCCCAGCGAGTCGTCGAGCTGGGGTGGAATGTACAGCTTCTCCAGATCGAAGACCGACAACAGATTGTTGAGCACCTTGTAGTAGGCGGCCACCGCCCGAGTCTCGTCCTCGGTGGCGGTCTCCTCGCCGTCCTGCATCCGCTGGAAGAAGTGGTAGGCGTCGATGCAGGCCTGCTTGTCTTCTTCGGGCAACGCGGCGAGGCGCCGCAGGCCACCCACCGCCGTCTTCGCTCGGTACCATCTCACGGGACACGGCTCCTGGCTGGACCTCGGCACCAGCCTACCAAGGGGCCGCGCGCTCAGGTGGGTCGACCTCGCCGGAGGTGTTCCCCACGGCGGGCCACGTCCCAGGTCTACCCGTCCGTGACCACCCCGTACTGCACCAGCTCATCGGCGGTCATCCAGTGGATGGAGTTGGCCGCAGCAGCGTCGAGGGTGAACCAGTAGAAGTCCTCGGAGATGCCGATGTCTTCGTAGTAGTCGAGGTACATGTCGTGCTCTGGATCGTCGGTGGGGAGCTCGGCGCCCGAGGCCCCGCCCCAGGTGGACCAGGAGTGCACGCCCACCTGGCCTCCCGTTCCCACGGTGCGGGACGAGCCCGCCAGGAAGAGGTCCACGCCTCCCGAGGCGATCATCCCGGTGGACGGCACGCAGGTGGCGATGCCGGCCTCGTACAGCATGCGGCCGGCCTCGAGGTTGCTCTCGTCGTCGTTGGACCCCGGCAGGTAGGGCAGCACGAGGAGCTCGAGGTCGGGGTAGGCATCGAGGAAGGCCTCGAGGCGACCCGGGGTGCTGGGCCCGACGGTCCCCCACATGAGGGCAGTGCCCTCACGCACGTCGCATTGCGCGGTCTGGTCAGGGAAGTCGGCCTCGTCCCAGCCCTCGCAGGAGTAGATGTCCACGTCTTCGGCGAGGGGCTCGTCGCCATAGTCGGTGCCGTGGCAGGCGACGAGACCGGTCACGAGAGGGAAGAGCGGCAGCCAGATGCGACGGGGACAAGGGGTGCGGGACATGGGGTTCCTCCGAAGACGGAGGGTCCGACGACCGCACCCTCCACTCCCTCTGACCCCCGGCGACCCGATGGGGGCAGCACACACCCCAGAAACGCGCGCAGGTGGGTGCCGCGGACCTCGACGCGGGGGCTGCATCAGGGCACGTCGCGCACCGACAGAGAGATCCGCCGACGCTCCAGATCGACCACCATCACGCGCACCCGGAGCCGCTGTCCCACCGAGACGACGGCGTGGGGATCGCGCACATAGCGATCTGCCAGCTTGCTCACGTGGACCAGACCGTCCTGGTGTACTCCGATGTCGACGAAGGCCCCGAAGGCCGCGACGTTGGTGACCACCCCCTCGAGCACCATGCCCACCTCGAGGTCCTCGAGGGCGTGCACATCGTCTCGAAAGCTCGGGGCCTCGAAGGCCTCGCGGGGATCTCGGCCGGGCCGACCGAGCTCATCGATGATGTCGGCCAGGGTGAGCGCACCCACGTCGGCGTACCGTCGCCGGTCGATGCCTGCAGCGACCTCGGGGTGTCCCACCAGGCGCCTGAGTGGCACGCCGAGATCTCGGGCCATGGCCTCGACGAGCCCGTAGCGCTCGGGGTGAACGGCAGAGTCGTCGAGCGGGTTGGCGGCCCCACGAATGCGCAGGAAGCCCGCCGCCTGCTCGAAGAGCCGAGGCCCCACGCCCTTGACCTCCAGCAGCTGCCCCCGCGCGGTGAACGGACCCGCCGCATCTCGGCGGGCGACGATGTGGGCGGCCGTCTTGGGGCCGATCCCGGCGACGTGCTGCAGCAGCGCGGCGCTCGCGGTGTTCAGCTGCACCCCCACCCGGTTCACACAGTGCTCCACCACCCGGGCAAGCCGGGCCCGCAACAGGCCCTCGCTCAGGTCGTGCTGGTACTGACCCACGCCGAGCGACCGAGGGTCCACCTTCACCAGCTCGGCGAGGGGGTCTTGCAGGCGCCGGCCGATGGAGACGGCCCCCCGCACGGTGAGATCGAGGTGGCCGAGCTCAGCCCGGGCCAGCTCGGAGGCGCTGTAGACACTGGCGCCGGCCTCGCTCACCGAGACCACGATCACATCGAGACCGGCGTCGGTGATCGCCCGGCGGGCGAAGGCCAGGGTCTCCCGGCCAGCGGTGCCGTTGCCCACCGCCACGGCCGTGGCCCCGTGCTCTCGGATCAGCCCGACGAGCACCTGCGCAGCGCCATCCTTGCGGGTGTGGGGATGGATGGTTCGGTGGGCCAGGTAGCGGCCGGTCTCCGAGACAGCCGCACACTTGCAGCCCGAGCGAAAGCCGGGGTCGATGCCGACGACGGGGTGTCGACCGTAGGGCGCCGCCAACAGCAGGGCCTCCAGGTTGGCGGCGAAGACCTCGATGGCCTCGGCCTCGGCGCGCTTGCGCACCTCACCGCGAACCTCGTTGTCCACGGACGGACCCAGCAGGCGCTTGGTGCCGTCGACCACCGCCGCCTTGAGCTCCGCAGCCCAGGGGGAGCTCCGGTCGAAGCCCGCCGCGCGGCCCACCTGGGCAGCCAGGCGGTCGCGATCGATGTCGACGCCGACCCGGAGCACGCCCTCGCCCTCGCCACGGCACATGGCGAGGTAGCGATGGGAGGGGACCCTGCCGAGGGGCTCGGAGAAGTCGTACCAGGCCTCGTAGGCCGTCCGCTTGCCGTCGGTGGCCTTCTTGATGGCACGACTCCGGATCTGACCGTGGCGGTTGGTGAGCTCGCGGGCGAGGCGGCGGATGGAGGCCGTCTCGCTCAGGGTCTCGGCGACGATGTCGCGGGCCCCGGCCAAGGCAGCGTCTGTGTCGGGCACCTCGGCACCCACGAAGCGGCGGGCCTCTCGACCCGGCGAGCCCTCGCGGGGCTGAGCCAGGATCCGTTCGGCCAGCGGCGCGAGTCCCCGAGCTCGGGCCACCGAGGCGCGGGTCTTCCGCTTCTTCTTGAAGGGCAGGTAGAGGTCTTCGAGGCTGCGGCGGTCGGCAGCCGCCCGGATCGCCCGCTCCAGCTCCCGCGACAAGGCCCCCTGCTCCCGCACCGCATCGAGGATCGCCGTGCGCCTGGCCTCCAGCACCGTCGCCGCCTTCACCGCCGTCTCGATGGCGGCAATGGCCACCTCGTCGAGGCCACCGGTCGCCTCCTTTCGGTAGCGGGCCACGAAGGGAACCGTGTTTCCATCACCCAGCAGGGTCACGACGGAGCGAACGCCCTTGGTCGGCAGCCGTAGATCGCGAGCGACAGCGGGAACGGGATCGAAGGCCGTCATGGCGCACACATCCAAGCAAGCACGCACGGTCCTACTCTGGCGGGCATGATGGGGGCACCGTGGAGAGCCCGATGATCCTGAGAAACCTTCCCCTGTTCCTCGCCCTGGCACTGGCAGGCTGTGGTGACAAGGACGCCGAGCAAGACACCGCAGCTGGGCCCAACGAGACCACCGACAGCGGCGACATCGCCCTCTCCGACGCCTGCACCCTGGCCGCGGAGAACAGCGAGTGCGACGACTGCGACGACGGCGACGTGACGTGTACCTACGGCGATCACAGCGTCACCCAAGCGAGCTGCGGTGGCTGCCAGGCCGAGGCCGCGCTCTACCAGGCACTCTGCGACGCGGGGGTCACCGACTCTGCCGCCGACATCCAGGCCGGCATGGAGTGCGGGCTGGCTGTCATCGACGCCTGCGTGCTCGCCGAGGAGTACGCGGCCTGTGATGAGTGTGCCGACGGCGATGTCACCTGCACCTACGAAGACGTCTCCGAGACCGCCATGAGCTGTGCGGACTGCCAGGCCAAGGGCAAGCTCTACGCCACCCTGTGCGACATCCGCATCGACCACGACAAGGCCACCATCGAGGCCGGCACGGAGTGCGTGCCCGCCGAGTAGGACCGAGGGCCCCGGTTCAGACGCCCAGCTTCGTCCTGAGCCGCTCGTTGTCGAGGTGCTTGACCACGTCGAAGGGGTCGCACTTGCCGGTGGGATCCCAGTCGATGGGACCGATGGCGCGGGCCAGGGCCAGCGCTTCACCGTGGAGCCGGGCATTGCGCTTGCCCACGCCCATGAGCGCCCCCGCCATGGCCATGAGCAGGTCCGCGTCGGCCGCCCCACGCCGGGCGTCGATGTGCGCGATCCACGCAGAGAAGTAGTCGTCGTCGGGCGCGCTCTTCTTCTTGGACTTCGACATCTCGTAGAGGAGGCCGTAGCCACAGCGCTGCCGCATGGCGTCGTCGCTGCCCATCCAGTCGTCGGCGAGCTCGCGCACGTAGCGGACCTTGGCCAGAGAAGCGTCGCAAGACGAGAAGACGTGAGCCAGCTGACCTCCCTCGAGCTCCTCGACCTGGCGCTCGGCCTGCTCTCGACTGATCTTCTTGGGGTCGTCGATGAGCAGGGCCATGACACGCGCCTCGTAGAGGTCGCTCTGCCACAGCTCGGCAGCGAGCTCGTGGTCGCGCCCCACCTGCTTGGCCAGCTTGCGCAGCTTCGTGAGACCCACCCCGACGCTGCGCATGGGGCTGTCGGCGTGGCGCTGGTTCCAGTGTTGGATGCCTCGCTCGTCGCGGTGGCTCTCGATCAGGGCGAGCACTGCATCGGACGTCATCAGATCCCCCAAAACTGTAGTTGGAATCCTATGATCCGATGAGCCACCTGCCAAGCCTGGCTCTGCGACAGCGTCCAACGAGTCGGCGTCGTTCTCCCACAGCTGGGGCCCCCGAGCGGCCCGCGAGGGCTCAGGTCCGGGGCGTCACCGTGAGAGCCTCGGTCCACATGCGGATGGGGGGACGGTCCGGGTTGACCACGAGGGCCTCGTAGCCACCAAAGCCCACGCCATCGCCGAAGTGGGTCCGCAGGACCAGGACACCGCCCGGACGACGGACCTCGGCCACGGAGACCAGGCAGTGTGGATGATCGGTACATGTCAGGATCTGGAGGTCCCGCTCGCTGGATCTCTCGCCCCGCGTGTGGGTCGCGCTGACCGTGAAGCCATCCTGGGGCTCAGGGGGCAAGACCACCTGCGGTGGGTCCCACAGGCTGAGCAGGCCATCGGAGCCGTAGACCCCGAGATCTACGAGGCCATCGGCGGTATACGCCACCCGGGCGTCCTCGACGAGGCGGGGCTCGCCCGTCACGTCGTGGGCTGTCCGCCGCACGCTGAGGCCCAGCTCGGTGGGCTCCAGTTCTCCCCAGACTTCCTCGATGATCACCCGGTGCAGGGGAATCCCGCCGGCCTCGCCCACCCGGGCGTAGCGCACCCTCCGCGGCGGAGGCGCCCAGCGGCGTAGATCCTTTGCTAGTCGGTCCATGGCTGGGCAACCCCATCGTGTGCACTCTGAAGCGTGTACCGTGTGGAAGGCAGGATGGCGCGTGGGGACGCGACGCCTGCTGTGGCCGAAGGAATCGGCCGGCGCCCTTGGTCGGGGCTCGGAGGCACGGTGGTACACGCGGCGGATCGTCTTTCCGCGGAGGGAACTCCGCTCGCTCAGGAGGTCCGAACCCTCGTCGCACCCCACTGGCAAGGCCTCGGCGGACGACTGCTCCTCCAGGCGCCGGCCTTCCCCGCGGGGCTGACCATCAGCGTGCGCGGCGGCACCGTGGTCGATCTCCAGGGCGTCGAGGTGCTCCGCGGCGTCGCGCGGAGAGCGGTGACCCTGACCGGCAACCTGATGACAGATCTGGAGGCCGTCATCGCGACGGGGGTCACCTACGAGACCACCATCGAGCACGCGGTCGAACAGCTGGGCGAACAGCTGGCGCGGTGTGTGGTGGACACCCTCCACGTGACCTGGACACCCTCTCGTCCGCCCGCTGTCTGCCCCCTGCCCACCTCGCTCCTCTCCCTCGTCTCCGCGGCACTCCGGATCGCGCGTAGCCCCCAGCTGGTGGCGCAGGAGTTTCGGCTCGCGCTGACGGAGCGCGTCGAGCGGTGCGGACCCACAGATGTCCACGGCCTCGACGGGATCGCCGATCGCACCCTCCGCCTGCTCCAGGGTCACACCACCCTCGAAGAGCTGATCCTCCGCTGCGGACGCGGTCGCGCGGAACGGACCCAGGCCGCCTGGCGTGCCTTCGATCTGCTCTTTCACGCCGGGTTGATCTGCTTCCCCGATGGCCTGCGCATCCATGTCGGCGCTTCGGCATTCCCGGAGCTCGGAGACCTCGTCACCATGCCGCCCGAGTCACACCCGGAGTACGAGGAGACCGAGGACGACCCCACGGTCCCCAGACCGGGCCTCACCGACGCCGAGGCCATCACCGAGGTGGACTGGAGCCCCCCGGACTTCTCGACCTACGACCGAGACGACGACGAACGGCCGACCGATCCCGGCGTGCCCACGAGCGAGCCGGTGGCGCCCCATGAGCCCGAGTGGCTGGAGGTGGCCCAGCACACGGGCTCGTGGACCCGCTCCTCCGCAGGCTCCGAGCAGCTGCCGCTCACCGCCCTCGAGCGCCTTCGCCGCCTCTCCCGACGCCTCCCCGGCGCCAATCCCCTGGCGGTGCTCGCCTTGCCGCTCCGGAGAGCCCCCACC
>JAERSX010000927.1 GCA_016845285.1 Deltaproteobacteria bacterium
CCTCGGGGTAGCCCGGCTGCAGCGAGCCCCGGATGTCTGCGAGTCCGTCGAGGCTACCCAAGGCCTCCAGCACGGCGTCGCTGGCTGCGCGCAGCCGGCCCAGGTCCTGGGCGAAGAGCTGTACCTCCACCGGGGTGCGGGCGGTGAACAGGCTCGGTCGGGTCAGGCGGAGGGTGACCGGGAGTTCCTCGTCGAGGGTGAGGATCGCGGCACGGGCGGCGGCCATGGCCTTGGCCTCGCGGGCCTCGAGGCGGCCGCCGGGGGTGAGCTCCACGGTGACCCGTGCGGTGTGCTCGCCCTCGTCGGGCTTGCTGTCGGCACGCCGCTCGGTGCCGACGACGGCGTGCACGTGGGCCACGCCGTCGATGTCGCGCAGGGCGGCCTCGGCCTCACGGGCCATGTCGGAGGTGCGGCCCAGCGGGGTGCCCACAGGCAGGGCCAGCTCCGCAGCGAAGCGGCCTTGGTGGACCTCGGGGATGAGCGCCTGACCGAGGCTCTGGCCCAGGGGCATGCTGATCACCACGGACACCAAGGCCAGGCCCAGCACCAGGCCGGGCTGACGCAGGGCCGCGGACACCAAGCCGTCGTAGCCCTGGGCGAGCCGGCCGTAGACGTCGTGGAAGCGGTCGGCCAGCCAGAGTGCTGTGTTCGCCAGGCGGGGCACCACCAGGCTCATCACGAAGGCCAGGATCCGCCCGATCAAGGCGCTGGGCCAGGCGACCAGGGCCGCGATCAGCTCGAAGCAGAGGCGCACCACGAAGCGGAAGAGCCAGTAGGGCAGGCGCAGGATGCGGCCACCCAAGGTGCGCTTGCGCCAGGCGGCACGGAGCTGGTGGAGGGACCGGAAGCGGGCCGCCCGGCTGACATCACGCAGCTTGGGCCGCTCTCCTGCCTCGCGCAGGGCCCGAGATGCGCCACCGAAGTCGACCGCCGCCAGCATGGGCACGAAGAACATGGCGACGACGAGGCTGGCCAAGAGGCTGAAGACCACGGCGAGCGCGAGATCGCCGAAGACCTGACCGGCCACACCT
Source organism: Deltaproteobacteria bacterium (assembly GCA_016845285.1). Lineage (GTDB taxonomy): Bacteria > Myxococcota_A > UBA796 > UBA796 > UBA2385 > BH17. The sequence goes on from JAERSX010000927.1 coordinate 1,032, forward strand.
TCGACGAAGGCGATGGGCAGGAAGACGCTGACGGTGGTGAGCGTGGACGCCGTCACGGCCGCGGCCACCTCGCTGGCGCCGTCGACCGCGGCTTGGAGCCGATCAGCCCCACGCTCGCGGTGCACGTGGATGTTCTCCAACACCACGACCGCGTTGTCGACGAGCATGCCGATGCCGAGGGCGAGTCCGCCCAGGCTCATGAGGTTGAGGCTGACGCCGCCCAGGTACATGGGCGCAAAGGTGCAGATGATGCTCAGCGGAATGGCCGTGCCGATGATGGCCGTGGCACGGAAGTCGCGGAGGAAGAGGAAGAGGACCGCGACGGCGAGAAACGCACCCAGCAGGGCCGTGCTGCGCAGGTTGGTCAGCGCGGCCTCGATGAAGTGGGCCTGGTCGTCGAGCACGACGAGCGTGACGCCATCGGGGAGGCGGCTGGTCAGCGAGGGGGGGCCCGTGGGCATGCCAGGCGTGCCCTCGCCCATCGCGACCCCTGGGGTGCCGAGCCGGCGCTTGATGTCCTGTGCCACCCGCACCACGTTGGCGTCGGCGGCCTTGTAGACCTCGAGCTCCACGGCCTCGCGCCCGTCCAGGCGGGAGAGGACCTCGCGGTCCTTGTGGGCTTCTCGGACCTCGGCCACCTGGGAGATGGGCACCTTGACGCCGTCGGGACGGCGCAGCTCGAGGGAGGCGATCTCCTCGACGGTGTGGAGCTCGCCGAGGGTGCGCACAAGGTAGGCATTTTCGCCCTGTTGCACGGTGCCGCCGGGCACGTTGACGTTCTCGGCACCCAGCGTGGCGATGAGGGCCTCGAGGGTGATTCCGCGGGCGGCGAGCCAGTCCTCACGGGCTTCCACCAGCACCTCGCGCTCGAGTCCGCCGCGGACCCGAACGGCGGCCACCCCGTCCATGGCCTCCAGCTCGCGCTTGAGCTCGCGCTCGGCGATCTCGCGGAGCAGGTACAAGGCCCGGTCGCCGCGGGGGGCGGTGGCGTCGTCGGGATCGGTGCTCAGGCCGATGCGCAGGATGGGGTCGAGGGAGGGGTCGTAGCGGAGGATCAGGGGCCGGTCGGCGTCGTCGGGCAGGAAGGTGACCTGGAGGCGCTCTCTGATGCTCTGGGCGGCGTCGTCCATGTCGGTGCCCCAGGCGAACTCGAGCACCACGTCGCTCATGCCGGCTCGGGACCGGCTCTCCAGCTCGCCCAGCCCTTCGGTGGTGGCCAGGGCCTCCTCGATGGGGCGGGAGATCTGGCTCTCCACCTCTTCGGGTGCGTACCCGGGCACCTCGGTACGCACCGTGATGGTGGGGTAGGCCAGGTCGGGCATGAGGTTCAGCGGCAAGCGCTGGTAGCTGACCCAGCCGAAGACCGCGGCAGCGATGGCGATCATCAGGGTCGCCACGGGGCGGCGGACGATGAGGGAGAGCAGGCTCATGAGGGACGCGGCTCAGCCACCGGCGCTGCCGTCGTCGTTGCCGTCGTCGTTGCCCTGCGGGTCGCCGTCGTCGGTCGGCTCAGCCTCACCGTCGGCTTCGGGCTCTTCCTCGGGCGGCTCTTGCAGCTCGGGGTCGCCGTCCAGGCGGACCAGGGTGTCGGCGCGGAGGTTGTGGTTGCCGATGGTCACCAGCTCGTCCCCCACGCTCAGACCCTCGATCACCTCCACGTGGTCGGGGTCGGAGAAGCCCACCTCCAGGCGGACCTTCTCGACGCCGCGACGGGGAACGCCCTCCCAGGGGTCGAAGTCGTCCTCGGCTTCGTCTCCTCCGTCGCCGTCGTCACCGAAGAGCTTGGCGAAGAACCCGTCGCCGTCGCCCTCGCCGTCGCCCTCGCCGTCGGCATCGTCTTCTTCGGGGTCGGGGGCTTCGATGAGGCGCCAGGCCACGGGCTCGCCGTCGGCGTAGGTCAGTGCCCTCTGAGGGATGGTGAGCACGTCGTTGTGTCGGTCGACCTCGATGCGCACCTTGACGAACTGGCCCGGGCGCAGGCTCTGCTGGGTGGGGTCCACCGCCACCACCACGCGGACGGTGCCCGAGACCGGATCGACGACCGGGCTGATGCGTTCGATGTGACCGGGCACCGAGTCACCATCTTCGTAGGCACCCGTCAGGGTCGCGGGCTGGTCTACGTGGACGCGGGGGAGGTCTTTCTCGGGGAGCTGGATCACCACGCGCAGACGCGCAAGATCGACCACCTGGAAGGCGGGCATCCCCACGCTGGCCATCTCGCCGAGGCGCACGTTGCGCACGGCCACGGTGCCGCTGATGGGGGAGGTGATGTGCCGGAAGTCTCCGCTCTCTCTGGCTTCCTCCCAGGTGGTCTCGGCGCCCGCCGCCAGGTTCTCGGCTTCGCGTAGCTCTCGGTCGCTCACGGCGCCCTGGGCATGGAGCTGCTGGGTCTCGCCGATGACGCGCTGAGCGGTCTCGTGCTCGAGTCGGGCGCGCTGCACGCCGGCATCGAGGGACGGGTTGTCGATGACCGCGAGGAGCTGGCCGCGGCGCACCACGTCGCCTTCCTCTGCCTTGATGGAGATGATGGTGCCCGTGGTCTCCGGGGTGATGTCTGCTTGGGCTTCGCTCTCGAGGTTGCCGGTGGTGACGAGGTAGTCGGCCACGGAGCCCATGGCTGCCGGCTCGGCCTCGATGAGCACGCGCGGATCGGCCACGGGCTCTGGCCCGTCTTCTTCTCCGCCGGGACCACTCCCTGGTGGTCCGCCGCCGCACGCTGCGAGGACGAGGGCTCCGGTGAGGAGCAGGACACGAAACTGCATTGGGGGCCCCGAGACCTGGTCAGCGCGGGTATGGCGCTGGCGCATGGGCGATGATGTCGGGGGCCTCTACGGATCACCCGGCAGGCTATTTCTAACTTTATCGCAGAGATGCGGTGTCACGGCTCGTCTCGGTGTGCGGACCTCTGGAGAGACAATGTCGCGGATGGTGGTGGTGGCGCTGGGGCTCGCGTTCCTCGGTGGCTGTGGCGACAAGGACGACGACGGCTTCGGCACCGTGAACGCTGGGGGTGGCTCGGGCGGTTCGACCGATACGGGAGTGTGGGACCTGTACCCCGAAGACCTGGGGTACGACTACGACGGCTGGTGGGTGCGCATGGACCCAGACTACGAGGGCCCCACCGGCTTCAGCGCCTTCTTCGGCTGCACGACGACTGCCGACGGCATCTACGAGGTGGAAGGCGAGGTGGAGACGGGCGACTCCACCTGGTATCGGGCGCGGCTCTACTTCGCCGAGGAGCCCGCTATCGACGAGGTCTTCGACCTGTCCGAGGCAGTCGAGCTCAATGTGAACGGGGTGCCCAGCAGCGTTGCTGCCGGCACGGCCGTCCTGTTCACCTTGAAGGGCTCGAGCCCTGACCAGATCATCCATCAGAGCACCGAGGGGACCGTGCTGGTCACCACCAACGATCGTGGCACGGCGCCACGCTTCGTGTGGCGGGATGCCGCGTTGACCCACGTGGACGATGGCAGCGCGGCGGTGAGCGAGGGCGGCCACATCAAGTGCACGGACTGACACGGCACTCACGGCATCCTCGCCGGTCATGGGATGATCGGTCAGACGCAACCCTTGGGACCTCATGCGCACGATCCTGTCGGTCATTCTCCTCTCCGCCTGCACCGCCGGTAGCCTCGACATGGCGGGGGACAGT
>JAERSX010000928.1 GCA_016845285.1 Deltaproteobacteria bacterium
GATCTGCACCGTGACGAAGACGGATGACTCCAGCACGCCAAACACCTCGGTCGCCCCCGGCTCGGCGATTCGGAAGAAGCAGCGCAGATCATCGTCGGTGGTCACGGCCTGGGCGCTTGTGTCGCTGTTGGTGCAGGAGAAATTGAAGGTGCTGTTCGAGGTGAGGCTCCAGAGGAAGTCTGAGAACTTCCGTGGCTCGGGGATGCTGTTGACGCATTCGAGCACTTCCTCGATCGTACCCGGCGAGGCGCAGCTACCGCCCCCGTCGCTGCCGTTCCACGTCATGTAGTCGAAGAGGTAGCTCTCCATGTCGTCGGGGTCGCTGCAGAGTGCCCGATCGCTGCCGTCGCAGTCCTGGTCGCTGCCATCGTCATCCCATTCGAAGGCGTCGGGGTGGATCTCGTCGTCGGGGTCGTCGCAGTACTGACCGTCTTCGATGGTGTCATCGGGCTGGACGCAGGCGACCTGTGGGTCGGAGCCGTCACCGAAGCCGTCCCCGTCGACGTCGGGGTACCAGGTGCCCTGGTCGATGGGGTCCTCATCCACAACACCATCGCAGTCGTTGTCGACCCCGTCGCAGAACTCATCCAGGCCAGGGGCACGGCTGGCGTCATTGTCGTCGCAGTCATCGGCCGCATTGGAGCCGTCTCCGTCGGCGTCGACGGGCCCGGTGTCTGCGCCGAGGGTGGGGTCGTCGCTGTCGGAGTCGTCGCTGCTCTCGGCGCCGAGTCCGGTGTCGAACCCCGATGTCGCGGAGTCCATCTCGGTCATCGCACCAGTGTCGGATTCATCGTCCGAGGTGTTCGCTTCAACCGTGGTAATCGTGAAGATGCCGTAGAGACCCAGGCTCAATAGAGCAGAGTGCTTCAACGAAGAAAGCCGATTGTCGAAGGTCATTCTTCGGACTCCTGCGTGTTCGAACGGATGTAGGGCAGATGGTTCCTGCACGGATACATACGAGCGAAGGGCGGAAGTGGATCACAACCTTTCCTGTCCGGGTTGGCTGAGCGCCACGTCTCAGGCTGATCGCCTGCGCGGCAACACGGGTCGGCCGGTACACCGCGCGGTTGGCGGCTCTCGTGCCTCAGCCGAAGATGGATCTTGTTGTCTACAGCGGCTTCCTTGCCCCTCGAGCCAATGGCCGCCAGGACATCGGGCCCACCACCGGGCCAGCCGTGAGCTCATCGGAACCGGCTGCCTGGTGGAGACCGGTTCGGAGAGCCAGGCTGCTCTCCAAGTCAGACGTCGATGGTGTCTCCCATCCACAGGCCGTGCAGGTTGCATGACGAGTAGGGAGTCACCGAGGTGGTTCCCTCGGGAAGGCTGAAGGTCGAGGAAGCCTCGGCTTCGGTTCCGTCAAACATCTGGAGGCCGACGACCACACCGTCCTGATCACGCAGGTAGATGTGATCGATCCAGTGGTCCTCGTCGACGCTCATGCCGTGGTCGGTCACGACGGTGACGGACGTGCCGCTTGCGCTGACGCTCGGGGTGTGGCTGCCTTCCTTGCCTTCCCACTCACCGGGATCATCTGGCGTGAAGATTCCCGCGGCTTCGAGATCAGCCGCCATCGCTTCCCAGTCGTCGTTGACGGTTGCGCCCCCATCGCCACCACCGCCACCGGTGTCATCGTCTTTGTCACCACAACCGAAGATGGGCAGAGTCGCGATGGCGGCGGTGCCGAGCCCGATGTTCTGCAGGAATTGGCGACGATTCGAGGTGTGGGCGGACATGGATCCCCTCCGATGGAGCTAGAGTTCTGACTGGCAACAGTGGTGTGATTCGTTGACGACACAGATGGAAACACACGCGGTCTGTTCACGCAATAGGTGAGATCGACGCAGACGGAATGTGAGACCACGTGGCAAGATCCAGGTCGCCGGTGGCATACCGACTCTTGATGTGCACCAACCCGGCCGCGACGGGTGGTGGACTCGGTCGCAGTTGGCGCGCCGATGACCTGGGGACACCGCTCGTGTGGCTGCCGATCAACGGCGACCCATTGGTCGCCTCGGTGTTGACCTGGGGGGCTCCACTGAGCGGGTACGGCTACTCGTTGGTGACCGGCCCAAAGTAGTCGTCGATGGCTTCCCGCGCGCCGAATGGGTCGTAGGCGATGGGGAGGGGGTCCACGCCGGCTCGCACCGCGATGTAGCCCTGTCCCGACAGCGGGATGCGCTTGAGCTCCCGGTCGCCGGAACGGATGATGACAGCGTCTGCCTTGGCGTTTCCGTAGGCAGTGATTGCCCCCCGTTCTTTCGCTGCTTCGCTGGCCTCGTAGCTGTAGACGGACCAGTCGTCGCTTGTGCAGTGCACCGATGCGTGGGCCACGAACACCCGCCAGTCGTCGCCCTGCACTTCCACCTCGATGGGTTTCCGGGGAGGAGGGTTGGCGAGGAAGGCATGGGCCGCCTCTGTGCCATCCAGGCCGCAGGCATGCGCCCACAGCGGCTCTCGGCTCTCGGCGGTGCGGTACTCGGGGTGTGCCTGGAAGAAGGCTCTCAACGCTTCTTCGCGCCCGGGCTCCGGGTCACCGCTCGTGCCAGGCATCATCTCGTTGTCCAGGGCTTCGGTGACGGCGTCTTCGATCCAGGCGTCCTGGCCGGGCTCGGCTGGCTTGTCGGGCTCGGCCGCAGGTGCCTCGGCCGGTGCGGCCGGTGGAGGCTGGGCGGTCTTGGCTGTGGCGCCATCCGAGCTGGACGGTGCGTTGGGCTGGGTCGGTGCCGGGTTGGCTCCTGAGCAAGCAAGGGCGAAGCAGGAAACCAGAGTGTGCCAATGCAAGGCGAGCTCCAGGTGGAGGGGGTGGCGGAGTTGTACCGCATCTGACGTCTGGACCGTGATCCTTTCCCGAATTTGATTCAGCCTCGGTCGTTCCACACGAGGGGTTCCGATGGTCTGTGTTGGGTCGATGTGGCTCCGATGCATCGACATCGATCAGCTGGCCACCACCCGCATCCTCGGCGGCCTCCTCACCTCTCAGGCTCGAAGGTTCTCTGGGTGACACAGCCCCTTCAGCTCACCCTTGTTGGCAAGGCCGGCCAGCGCCGACGCTCTCCACAGGGGGACTTCGATCGGGACCAGCTCCACCCGCTGGGCTTCTCCGCCGACGGCGGGTTCGCCTGGTAGGAGTTCGACGAGCCTCTGAATCGGCACGGTATCGTCCCTCGGACTCGTGTAGGACCCCCCCGGTGAACCATCCATGTTTCTCGTTGACCGCGTACGATCCGAACGAACCTGACTGGGACGAGCGGCCCGAGAGCCTGATCTCTCTGAAGGACTGGTATGCAGGCACTCGGAGCGGACAGGTGGGGTGGAGCTTCGATCTGCAAGAAGGCATCGGGCTCTGCATCCGCGACGGGCGTCGGGGGAAATGGGCGGTCTCCTTCGGGAACGCGGTTGAGACGGCCTATGTCTGCCGTGAAGCTGCAGATCGGCTGGCCGCTGGTCGGACCGCCGCCCTCGCCAGTTCCTTCCTGGACAAGACCTACCACCTGATCCTCGCTCCGGACGGCGACCTCGTTCAGGTGGTGGATTGTCCAGACCTGCAGCCACCTGAGCTGAAGATGGGCCGGCTGGGCCAAGAGCTGTACCGGGGCCGCAGAGGACAGCTTCCAGCGTTCTACAGATGGATTGAAGACGCCGTAGACAGGTGGCTGCTCCCGTCTGGAGACCCGGCCTACGATCTCGAGCGTGGCCTGGGCATGGCCTGTGTTGCCGACGATCTGGTGCGGGCACTTCGGGAGAATGCTCGGATCGCGCATCTGGTGGCAGAGCAGGTGAGCTGGGCTCCCTGTGGTCGTCCGGGACCCTGGGCGCCGATTCCCCCCTCGTCCGATGGGCCACCCCTGCCACCTCCGACGTCGGATGCAGGGGCTGTGCTGTCGCCCGAGCCGGCCGAGGAGTAGGCGTCTGAGGGCTCGGCGCGTGGGCCTGGGCCGGAGGTGATCGAGGTGTCGATGTCGGGAGATCCGTGCGGTCTCCTCGTGTTGCCCCTCGTCCCCCGCTCACCTCCACGGACACAGGTGAGCCTCTGGGGAGGGCCTCAGCTCTCGGCAGACCCGGGCCCCCCCAAGGAGGCGCCGTAGCGGACGCGCCCACGGAGCGCGGCAATGAAGAACCAGACCCCGCACAGGCCGAAGAACCCGCTCAGGACAGCGCTCGTCTTCTCGTAGGGCCCCATGCCCCCGGAGAAGCGCTCCTCCCGACACCGCTCGGGCTGGGACGGGTCGTACAGGACAGCGACGGCCTCCGGTTCGGGGTCTCTCATGCCGCCAGGGCAGGAGTAGTGCTGGCCCCCCACATGGATGCGGTACCAGGAGCCCAGCTTTGCCCCGGTCTGACCAGCGATGCTGGTGGTGCGCGCGGCGTCGGGGCCGAGCCCCTGCCACAGCTGCCACCGCTGCACCTGGGACGACACCATCAGGAGGCCAAAGAGCAAGAAGAAGGTCGGGAAGATGACCTTGAGGACTCGCGCTGGCAGCAGCCCGCCACGAACCAGCAGCGCTGTGCCGAGGATGATGGGCACCCCGATGAGGGGGCCCAGGGGGAGCAGATCTTCGAGGATCATGATCAGGGTCCGCGGGGTGGTGCAGGGAGGGCGTAGCGTGGTGGTGGCGGCGAGGGAGCTCCGCGCTGGACTGTGGAGCGTGTCAACCGTCGGCGCAGCCGACCTCTACGCAGAAGGCCGATCATGCAGGCTGGAAGAACAGGGCGCCGTAGGCTTACCCACATGGATACGCCAGCTCGTCCCTGCCGTTGAGAACACCTGGACTGCGCCGCTTCGACCCGACCCGAGACCGTCAGAGATCGGCAGACAAG
>JAERSX010000929.1 GCA_016845285.1 Deltaproteobacteria bacterium
CCCTCGATCTGTTCGCCGACAGCGATCGCGACGTGCCCTTCGGCTGCGGGGCCACCGTGTTCTGGCCCACCGCCGATCTGCGGCTGCACAACCCTCACGCCCACCCGGTCGTCCTGCGCCTGGCCCTCGACGCGGCCCACCTGTCGGGCAGCCTGCAGTGCCCGGTCGACCCCGGCTTCCGCATTCGCCTCGTCGAGACCGACCATCGCTTCGAGCGCGCGGGCACCGAGGTCTTCCGCCACAACCGCCTCTGGCGCGAGTGGGGCGGCGGTGCCACCCTGCGCCGGGAGCCGCTCGCGGTGCATCGCGCCCGCGTCTGCTACCCGGTCCCTCCTTCGATGATCTCCTCGGAGCTCCCCTGATGCGCCTCCTCGATCGCCCCCTGCGTCCCACCATGGCCGTCATGATGGGCCTCGCCCTGGCCTGTGGTGAGTCGGACGGCCCGTCCGACGGCCCCGCGGCCGACGCTCCCCTTGATGGCACGTCCGCGGCCCCCGCCGAGTCCGAGCCCGAACACCGCCTCCAGGCGCTGGTGGCCACGTCGGGGGAGGGCGCCGACAGCCTGATGGCCCCCGGTGGACGTTGGTCACCGGTGGGCAACGCCATCGATGAGGGGCTGCTCCTCCGCCTCGAGCGCCCGCTTCGGCTCACGGATCTCTCCGTCACCGGCTGTGGCACCGAGAGCCGCTGGCGCGTCTACGTCAACGGTGCGCAACGCAGCCAGCGCCTCGATGTCTCCGGCACCGTGACCTACGACCTCGTCGCGGGAGAGGCCACGCCGGTGCGGTCCATCTTCCTGAAGTCTCTGGGTGCAGAGGCCTGCCTCAGAGAGATCGTGCCCCACGTCGAAGCAGGCCCGCTCGACATGGGTGCGCCACGCCGGATCGGAGGCTCGGTCAGCGCCAGCTCGATCCTCGCGCCCGCCCCGGCCTACGATGCCGTGTACCTGTTCGACCAGCGCGCGGACTTCGGCTGGGTGGAGGGTGTCGACGGCCTGGGGGTCGGTGAGTCCATCGAGGTCGCCCTCGACGGTCCCGTGGAGCTGCACGCCCTCGAGCTGTGGAACGGCTACCAGCGCAGCGCGGATCACTTCGCCAAGAACGCCCGCGCGAGTGCGCTGAGGGTGTCCATGGACGGCGGCGCCGCCATTGAGCTGGCCGTCTCGGACGAGCAGGGGGCCCAGCGCCTCGAGCTGGCCTCGCCGCTCACCGGAGAGGTCCTCCGCATCGAGATCGCGGGGGCGACGCCCGGCACCCGCTACGAGGATCTCGTCCTGTCCGAGCTTCGCCTCTGGGACGCCACCGGTCCCATCGCCGTGACGCCGTCCAATGCCGAGGCCCGCCGGGCGGCCCTGGAAGCCCAGACACGGGACTCCGCGTTGGCCGGCGTGCTGGACCAGGCCTTCGAGGGCGTGTGCGACTTCGACGGACGGCGCACGCTGAAGCTGCGAGGAGACCACTCCTTCGTGCGCTACGAGAACCAGGAGATGGACGATACCCAGGTGATCTTCGATGGCACCTGGGTGATGACCGATGCCGGGGCGCCCTGGTCGGACATCCGCTTCTATGGCCGCCGGCACACCAGCACCGTGGACTGGAACCCGTACGGCGGCGACCAGGTGCGGGACTCCATCAAGATCGCGGGTGGCAAGGTACGCATCGCCCGAGTGGCCGATCTCTCGCCGGGGGCCTGGGCTGATGTGGTCGGGGGCGAGAAGGCCATCGAGGCGGTGCACGGCTGCCTCGACGCAGGCGGCCAGGCCGAGCTCGGCGCACGGGGCGCCATCGTGGTGGAGGGAGCCGCCGTGACCGATGTGATGGTGCCGAACAGAGGGTGAGGTGAACAGAGGGGTGCTTTTCCTCACCCCTCGAATCGGCCATCATGGTGCCCCATCGAGGCCACCATGACTGTGTCGTCCCTGTCTGACGATCTGCTCGACCAGCTCCGCACGGCGATGGCGGTGGAGCTGAGCACACTGCCACCGTATCTGTATGCGTGGTGGTCGATTCGGAGCCGCAAGGACGGTGGCTCCGCTGCGGCTGCCCAGGCCAGTCGCCTCTTGCTGAGCGTCGTCTACGAGGAGATGCTGCACATGGGCCTCGTGAGCAACGTGCTCGCGGCTCTTGGCGGTCGGCCGGCGATCACGGACTCCGCGTACCTCCCGACCTACCCGGGCCGGCTCCTCGACCACAGCCGGAGCATCAATCCCTTCACCGTCACCCTCGATCGCCTCAGCCCACGGTCCATCGGCACCTTCCTCGACATCGAGCTGCCCGCCGATCAGGTCCCCGACACCCCGTCACCGGACACCTGGTCCACCATCGGGGAGTTCTACGCCACGCTGAAGACCGAGCTGCCCACCCACGATGCCGCCTATGGCCACGGTCGGCAGCTGCCCCGGCGCGACAACCCTGGTGCGGGGGGGCTCAGGGCGGTGGACAGCTACGCGGGGGCCAACAGGGCCATCGACGAGATCGTGCACCAGGGAGAGGGGCTCACGAGCCACCGAGCCCACGACGGTGATCACGAGCTGGCCCACTACTTCAAGTTCCTTGCGGTCCAGTCCCTGGTGGACTCCGGTCAGCTCGATCTCGACGCCGACGTGTGGCCCGTCGTCACCGACCCGAACACGAACAGTGAGCACTACACCGCCGCCCAGCGTGCGGCCGACCACCGCTTCAGCATCACCTGGAGCGGGCTGTTGGACTCGCTGCAGGCTGCGCTCTGCAGCCCGAGCCCCACGATCTACGGTCCGCCCACGCAGTTCATGAACGTCTTGGGCCAGCGTGCCGCCGCCCTGCGTGCCACCGGCGAGGTGCCCGGCACCGGGCAGCTCGCCGGTGGCACGCAGGGCGGCGGCACGCTGGCCCAAGACG
>JAERSX010000930.1 GCA_016845285.1 Deltaproteobacteria bacterium
CGCTGGTCGCCTTCCTCGCAGCCGAGATCGCTGAGGCCCGCGCCAAGGGCCAGATGCTGAGCCTGCACATGAAGGCCACCATGATGAAGGTCAGCGACCCCATCATCTTCGGGCACGCCGTCCAGGTGTACTTCTCGGAGGTCTTCGACACCCACGCTGCGCTCTTCGACGAGCTGGGCGTCAACCCCAACAACGGCGTGGGTGATCTGCTGCTGCGCCTCGAGTCGGCCACCGCCGAGCAGAAGGCCGCGGTCATCGCCGGCATCGAGGCCGCCTACGAGCGCGGCCCCGACCTCAGCATGGTCAACAGCGACAAGGGCATCACCAACCTGCACGTGCCCAGCGACGTCATCATCGACGCTTCCATGCCCGCCATGGTCCGAAACGGCGGCCGCCTCTGGGACAAGACGGGCGGCGAGCGTGACACCAAGGCCGTCATCCCCGACAGCAGCTACGTCGGCATCTACCAGGCCGTCATCGACGACTGCATCGCCAACGGCGCCTACGACCCCCGCGAGATGGGCAGCGTTCCCAACGTGGGCCTCATGGCCAAGAAGGCCGAGGAGTACGGCTCCCACGACAAGACCTTCGAGGTCGACACCGCCGGCACCATGCGCGTGGTCGACGGCAGCGGCGCCGTGCTCATGAGCCACAGCGTCGAGGTCGGTGACATCTGGCGGGCCTGCCAGGTGAAGGATGCCCCGGTGCGGGACTGGGTCGGCCTGGCCGTCCGCCGTGCCCGCGCCACCGGCGCCCCCGCCATCTTCTGGCTCGACGACACCCGGGCCCACGACGCCCAGCTGCTCACCAAGGTCCACGCCTACCTGGGCGACCACGACACCGACGGTCTGGAGTTCCACTTCCTCGCGCCTGCCGCCGCCTGCAAGCTCAGCGTCGAGCGCATCCGGGAGGGCAAGGACACCATCAGCGTCACCGGAAACGTCCTTCGCGACTACAACACCGATCTCTTCCCCATCCTCGAGGTGGGCACCAGCGCCAAGATGCTGTCCATCGTGCCGCTGATGAACGGCGGTGGACTCTTCGAGACGGGTGCGGGCGGCTCGGCCCCCAAGCACGTCCAGCAGTTCGAGGCCGAGAACCACCTCCGCTGGGACAGCCTCGGCGAGTTCCTGGCCCTGGCCGTGTCTCTCGACCACCTGGGCCAGAAGTTCGACAACGCAGGCGCCCGCATGCTGGGCGCGGCCCTCGACGAGGCCACCACCCAGTACCTCCTGCAGAACAAGTCGCCGGGCCGCAAGGTCATGCAGCCGGGCAACCGCGCCAGCCACTACTGGGTCGCGCGCTTCTGGGCCGAGGCCTTGGCCGCCCAGACCGACAACACGGCGCTGGCCGCTCGCTTCACCACCGTCGCCCAGGCGCTGCAGGAGGCCGAGGCCACCATCACCTCCGATCTGGTCGATGGCCAGGGCGTGTCCATGGAGATTGGCGGCTACTACGCCCCGGACCCCGACAAGGCTGCGGCGGCCATGCGGCCCAGCGCGACCTTCAACCAGATCATCGCCTCGGTCTGAGTTTGAGTGGTCGCCGCCTTGGCTGCTCGGTGGCTCGCTGGGGGCTGGGCACCATGCTCCTGGCGTCGTGTCAGTCGGAGGTGCCGCCCTCAGCGGTGGCACCTGAGGTGGCCTACGAGGACTGCGCGGATGCCGCCTGTCGGCACACCCTGCTGGTGGCCGACTGGTCCGACGACCCCGCGGCGGTGACGGCTCGTGTGCGAGAGCTGACCGATCCCGTCGAGCAGGTGGCGGTGATCTCGGTGCTCACGGAGACGTGGCCGGGCACCACCTTGGAGCTGTGCGGCGTGCTGCAAGATGGCAACGCGGAGCAGCTGTGCCTGCGCACCAACAACCGCCCCCATCTCCGCCTGGCGGTACCCACCGACGCGGGCGATGGGCCCGCACCACGTGAGGTCACCTCCAACGGTGTCCCCACGATCATCCAGCTCGTGCAGTCGGCCGGACTGAAGGCCGACCTGCCCGAGGTGGAGCCGACGCCGAGGGTCAAAGCCTGCGAGGGACTGGGAGAAGCGACCTGCCTTCAAGGCGCGGCCTCTGAGGCTGCCCGGAGTGGGCGTCTCGCCGATGTCGTCTCGCTGTGCGCGGCGGTCGACGACGAGCGGTGGAGAGACGAGTGTCACTTCCTCGCTGCGGAGGCCACCTTGATGCCGGGGAACCCAACCAGCTTCCGGCCGGAGCTCGCGCAGGATGCAGCCCGCTTCTGCCTGGCGGCCAGCTCGTCGCAGGGCCACTGCATCTCTCACCTCAGCGCTGAGATCGCCCGGCGTGCTCCCTCGGCGGACGCGACGGATGCGCAGGGCTGGGTCGCGACGGCGCAGGCCATCGACAGCATCGGGGCGTATCTCCGGTTGCAAGACCCCGATCTCGCTGCTCGTGTGGAGGAGCGCATGTGGACCGAGGCCTTCTGGTTCACGGTCAGCCGGTCCGACGACCCCATCGGCAGCAGCCTCGACCACGTGCCGGAGGTCTGGCACCCCGCGTGGCGTGCGGCCCTGGGCGCGTGGGTGATGCGAAACGCGGAGCCCGCGAGCCTCGACGACGCCGCGGCTGCTGTGGCCTCCCGCGCGAGCAGGCGGGACGGCGTGGCGAAGGCAACGGTGCCCAGGGCCGTCCGGCCCCGTCCGGCCCTCCTGTGGCGGCGCTTCCTCCCTGGAGAGTCGGAGATCCCCCGGACCTTCTTCGCCTACGAGGCGCAGCGGGCCCGTGGTGATGACCCAGACGAGGATCTCGCCATCGCCCTGGTGGAGGCGGCAGGGCACGAGGAGCCCATCTCCTACGACGTGCTCTCCGATGGTCTGGCCCACCCGTCGGGGAGGGTCCGCTGGACGGCTGCGCGGGTGCTCATGCACATCGATCCCGAGGAGCGGGTCCCCCGTCCTGACAACGATCCCGACCCCCTCGTCATGGGTCGCTTCACCACCCCCTGAGGTCGAGCTGCGCGGCGGGTCCCCTCAGTCGGCCTCGCCGGCCGCGTAGGCCCCCAGCCATCCCAGGGCCTCGGCCATGTCCGGCTGATCGAAGTAGTCGGCGCCCACCGAGCCATCTGCCCAGAGCTCTTCGCCGTCGTACTCCCAGTTGAGGAACATGGTGCAGCCCGGCACGCCCATGAGCACGTAGCCGTACTCGTAGATCTCGTCGGCCGACATGGCCCAGTGATCGGCATCCCAGCCCACCTGTCCGCTCGATCCATCGCCCCCGTTGGCGATGTTGAG
>JAERSX010000931.1 GCA_016845285.1 Deltaproteobacteria bacterium
GCCTGGGCCTCGGCCTGCTTGTCGTCGCGCATGAGCTCGTAGGCCTGAGCCATCTCGGGCACGGGGCTTCGGCTCTGCCAGGAGCCGGGTCGGACGACCTCTTCGGGCTTGGCCTCCGCTTCTGCCTCCGCCTTCTTGGCAGCGAGCTCGGCTGCGGGCGGATCAGGGGTGGGCTCGTCCGGTCCGGAGTTGCTTGCCCAGATGCCGATGGCTCCGCCCGTCGCGAGGCCACCCACCAGTCCCACGATGATGAGTCGCTGTGTCTGAGTCATGACCTCTCCGGCAGTCGGGCCTTCCTATTGCCGGATGGGCCGGGCTGGCCACCTAGCCGGACTCTCGGCGCCGTGGGTCTAGTACCAAGGCTCCCAGTCGACGGGCATGCGGACCCGGCCCACGAAGAAGTAGCTGGGGTGGATGTCGGAGCCGCTGGAGCCGAAGTACTCGGACTGTGCGCCGATCCCGTCGGTGCCCGACTGTGTCGACCAGTACTGCATCCCGATGATCTCGTCGTCGCTGTCGCGCTCCCAGTCCAGGAACACGACGTTGTGGCCGCTGCCGTTGTGGCGCCAGAACTGGACGATGTCGCCGCGCTTGACCTCGGACCAGGTGGTCACCTCGTCGCCGATGCCGTAGTTCTCCATGGCGTCGACGATGCCCTTGCCCCACAGGTCGCGCACGAACCAGTCGCGCACGAACTCGGTGAACTCGCTGCGATCGATGCCGTTGAGGCTCCCGTCGCCACCGCTCTCGAGGTCGAGCTCCTGGAAGGTGCGCATGAAGACCTCGATGGTCAGGCCCACGCAGTAGCAGCGGCCCTCGGGATCCCCCGGACTCCAGAGCTCGTCCATGTAGTAGATGTCGCGGGTCGTTCCGAACCAGGTTCCGTCGTCGGCCGGCCAGTAGTACCCGTTGGTGCCATCGGTCGGGTAGCTGTCGGCGTAGGCCAGGTAGGTGTCGTTGAAGTCGGACTCGTCGGGGTCGTCGGGGGGCGTGACGGTGATCTCGATGCTGTCTGACGCCACCTCTTCGCCGAAGTCATCGAAGGCGAGGGCCTCGATGTCGCGGGGGTAGCCGGTGCCGCTGAACTCGGTGGTGAGGAGGTCGCCCGGCGTGCCGCTGGCCACCTCCCAGCCGTCAGCGAGGATCTGCACGAGGGCGATGTCGTCGGAGGCCTCGGTGGTGAAGATGACGGGGTTGGGGACCTCGGAGCCGTCGCTGGGGCTGGTGATGGTGACCCAGCTCTCCTCGTCGCCTGCAACCCGGATGGCGAAGGCGTACTCGCTCAGCGGGTTGTTCTCGGCGTCGTATGCCTCGAGGTTGAAGTCCCAGCGGCCCGACTCGAGGTCGAGGACGATGAGGCCCGTGCCGTCCTCGCTGGCGACCTCCTCGATGGTCAGGGTGGCGCCGTTCCCCTTGACGAAGAACCTGTCCACCGCGGAGCCGGTCTCGTAGGCCAGGGTGACGGGGCTCTCGACGGTCTCGCCGTTGCTCGGGCTGGTGACCCGGATGGTGTCCGCATCGAGGAAGTTTTCGTCGGGCAGGTCACCCTTGCCGCGTCGCTGGTTGGTCTCGTCAGGTCCGCAGCTGGTGACGAGGAGCAGGAGGGGAGCCAGGCGAAGGGCCACACCAAGGAACGACATCGAGTCTCCGGGCACCCTCACCCTATCTGGATGCGAACCCAGTTCGCTCGGGTAGCCGATGATCGGGTAGCCGCCACCGTGCTGTGCTCGCAAGGGACAGGCGTGTGACGTTCACCGCGTCGAGGCCTGCCTACCGCGTGCTGCGGCTCCGGCGCCTCTTGCGGCGCTCCTTGCCCGACTCGTTGTTGAGCGCGGACTCCACGGTGCCCATGGGCAGGGTGGCCCACAGCAAGACGGGGTCGATTCGTTCGTCCCAGGTCCGGTCGGCCAACGGGCTGAAGAAGGTGGTCTCACGCCGGTTGCGGAACGCATGGTCACCGACGACCACGAAGATGGCGTTGCGCTCGACCACCTGCGAGCTCGAGTCCAGGAAGACGAGGATGCGGTAGCCCGGCACCAGCCGTGGCGGGTCGCGGTGGCCGTCCTCCCGGCCATGTACGGTGCGGAAGTCGAAGATCGCTGGAGCCTCACCGCGCATCACCTTCTCGGTGCGCAGGGTGATCCACTCGAAGTTCTCTCTCGAGCCCTCGCTCTGGTCAGCCGTGATCACCTTTCCGACCACGACCGTCTGAGCGTTGGTCGCATAGCGAGCCAGATCGTCGTTGTCTTCGGCCTGGAGCCGGTACAGGCTCTCGAGGTCTTGCTCGACGTAAGGAAGCTCCGGCGGCGCGGAGGCCATCGAGAGCAGGAGGAGGGGGGCGAGCAGGAGACGGAGCGTGCGCATGATGCCTCGGAGATCGGATCCGATCCTCGTTGGCTTGAGCGCTGGATCACACGGGTCCTCCACTCCCGGCTGCGACCAGCAGCCGCTCGGACAGTCGGCTCCAGCGATCGGCGCCGCCTGGGGTGCGGATGGCCTGCTCGATGGCCCAGGGGTCGCCGACCACACAGCAGAATCGGCGCGCGCGGGTGATGGCGGTGTAGAGCAGGTTTCGTCGCAACATGATGCGGTGGGCGCGGTGTAGGGCCACGACGACGGCGGGGTACTCGCTGCCCTGGCTCTTGTGGATGGAGATGGCGTAGGCCAGCACCAGGTCACGCATGCCCTCACCCGTGACGCTGACCTCGCGGCCTTCGAAGTCGACGCTCAGCCCTCCCGCGCCGGCGGCGGTCACCAGCCCCACGTCGCCGTTGAAGATGTCTCGGTCGTAGTCGTTGCGGACCTGCAGCACGCGATCGCCCACGCGGAAGCGCGGGGCGGCGCCTCCGTCGGAGTCAGCGGGCTTGCGGCCCTCGCTTTGAGGGTTGAGCCGGGCTTGCAGCGCGAGGTTCAGCGCCTCGGTGCCCAAGATCCCGCTGTGCATGGGGCAGAGCACCTGTACGTCGCGGATGGGATCGAAGCCCAGGGCCGGCAGGCGACGGGTGATCACCTGGAGCAGGGTGTCGTGGGCCTCGCGGGCATGGTCCCGGGGCACCACGTAGAAGTCGGCTCGCGCCCCCTCGTCCACCTCCCGCTCACCGCTCACCGGAGCTTCGCCTCGGTTGATTCGGTGGGCGTTGCGGACGATGCCGGAGTCCGCCGCCTGCCGGTAGACCTCCTGCAGGGTGGCCACCGGCAAGCAGCCCGAAGAGATCAGGTCGGCCAGCACGCGGCCGGCGCCCACGCTGGGCAGCTGGTCTGCGTCGCCCACCAACACCAGCCGAGTGCCGGCCTTCAGAGCGCCCACCAGCTGCTCGGCCAGCTTGAGGTCCAGCATGCTGGCCTCGTCGACGAGCACGCCATGGGCCTCGAGGGGGGAGGTGGGGCCACGCTGGAAGCGGCCTGTCGCTGGATGGAATTCGAGGAGGCGGTGCACCGTCTTCGCCACCGCACCCGTGTGCTCGGCCAGGCGACGGGCGGCGCGACCGGTGGGGGCCGCCAGCAGCCAGGTCTCTCCGCGTTGCGCGGCCGCCGCCATCAGCACCTTCACCAAGGTGGTCTTGCCTGTGCCTGGCCCGCCGGTCACCACGGTGAGGCCCTCCGTCAGCGCGGTCCGGAGCGCCCGCCGCTGGTCCTCGTTCAGCTCGATTCCCACGCGCTGCTCGGTGTCGGTCACCACCGGGGCTGGGCCCTTGGGGCCGTGTCGGAGGAGGGCCAGCAGGCGGGTCGCGAGGCGCCGTTCGGCCACCGCCAGGCGTCGGAGGTAGACCGGCGCCACCGCCGCGTCCGCGGCTGCCTCGAGGAAGACCTGTCCCATGTCGTGTAGCCGTGGCACCGCGGAGTCGAGCACCGGCCCGGGTACCTCGACGTTCTCGGCGCGGGTGCGCAGCTCGCCCAGCGGCAGGAAGCAGTGACCTTGTCCCTCGGCTTCACGCAGCAGGTGCAGGGCCGCGGCCTCCGCGCGCGCAGGGTCGTCGAGTGGGATGCCCTGGTCGCGGGCGATGAGGTCGGCGGTACGAAAGCCCACGCCACGCATCTCCGCAGCGAGTCGGTAGGGCGTGCGGACCACCATGTTCAGGGCTTCGCTGCCGTACTCCTCGACGATGCGCGCGGACAGGGCCTGGCCGATGCCGTATCCCCGGAGCATGGCGTGCAGCTCGCGGTGGGCGCGATCTCGTTCCCAGTGGGCCACGATGGACTCGATGCGCTTCGGGCCGATCCCGGCCACCTCGGCGAGGCGCTCGGGTTCCTCCTCGATGACCCGCAGGGTGTCGTGTCCGAAGTGGTCGACCACCCGCTGGGCGAAGGTGGGCCCCAGCCCCTTGACGGCGCCACTCGAGAGATAGCGGCGCAGCCCCTTCAGCGTGCGTGGATCCTCGACAAGAAAGCGTCCGATCTTGAACTGCCGGCCGAAGCTGGTGTGGTCGACCCACCGCCCGTGAAGCGCGAGGTGCTGACCTTCCTGGACATGAGCGATGGGTCCGACGACCACGGTCTCACCCACGCCCTCGGCCCGTAGGCGAGCCACCGCGAAGGCCCCATCGGGTGCCCGGTAGGTGAACCCGAGGAGTTCCCCCTCGAGAGAGTCGCTGTAGGTCCCGCCAGCCGATGAGGTCTTCCCGCGCCGGCTACCGTGCTGCCAGGGCAGCCCGGGCTGGCGGTGAGACCCTCGGCTCATCGCGAGTACACCTCGTGACGCTCGACATGGTAGTGCCCCATTGCGCGAACGATGATGCGCTTGTCAAGTGACTTTTCGAGGTTTTCGACGCTGCTCATCTCCTCGCCGTACATGAGGTCGGCGACCTGTGGGTGGGCGTTGACGAAGACGGTCTTGCGTCCGCTGTTGCGGTTGGCCTCGCGGCGGATCTCCCGCAGGATGTCGTAGACCACGGTGACGCGTGAGCGGATGTAGCCGCGGCCCTCGCAGTAGTGGCAGGCCTCGGAGATGCCGCGGATCAGGTCTTCCTGGGTGCGCTTGCGCGTCATCTCGATCAGGCCCAGGTCACTGATCTTGAGGATGTTGGTGCGCGCGCGGTCCTTTCGCAGCTCCTCTTCCATACACTTGTAGACCCGCTCCCGATTCGCCGCCTTCTCCATGTCGATGAAGTCGAGGACGATGATTCCGCCGATGTTTCGAAGCCGTAGCTGGAACACGATCTCGGACACGGCCTCGAGGTTGATCTGCAGGGTGGTGTCCTCGAGGCTGCTGCTGCCCACGAAGCGACCCGAGTTGACGTCGACGGCGGTGAGCGCCTCGGTCTGGTCGATGATGAGGTAGCCGCCACTCTTCAGCCAGACCTTGCGGCCCAGCGAGCGGCCGATCTCGGTCTCGATCCCGAAGGTGTCGTAGATGGGATCCTGGCCGCGGTAGAACTTCACGCGGTCACGGAGCTGGGGCATGAAGTTGCCCATGAACTCCATGACCTCGTCGAACATGGGCTTGTCGTCCATCACCAGGCGATCGACGTCGTCGGTGAAGGCATCGCGCACCAGGCGAAGGACCAGGTTGTGGTCCTTGTGGATGGTGGCGGGTGCCTTCCGGGTCTTGTTGCCTTCCTGGATCTTGTCCCAGGTGCTGAGCAGGTAGTCGATGTCGTGCTTGAGGTTGGCCACGGGCTGGCCTGCGCACACGGTGCGTACGATGAAGCCGCAGCCCTTGGGGCGGTGCTTCTCGACGAACTCGCGGAGCTTGCGCCGCTCCCGGTCCCGTTCGATACGCCGCGAGATGCCCACGTGGTCGACGGTGGGCATGAAGACCATGTAGCGGCCGGGCAGGGTGATGTGCGTGGTGATGCGCGCACCCTTGGTGCCGATGGGGTCCTTGGCGATCTGGACCAGCACCTCCTGGCCCTCTCGGATGAGGTCCTGAATGGGCGGCTGGCCCGCACGAGGTGCCGAGCGGGGCGCGGCCTCTGCCACGGTCTGCTCGGGGTCGGCGATCTCGGAATCGCCGGCGTTGTCCAGGAACTCTGGGTAGATGTCGCCGGCGTAGAGGAAGGCGGCGCGCTCGAGGCCGATGTCGACGAAGGCGGCCTGCATGCCGGGAAGCACACGGACGACGCGTCCCTTGTAGACATTGCCGACGTAGCTACGGTGGTCCCCGCGATTCACGTGGAGCTCGGCCAGTTGGCCGTTTTCCATCAGGGCTACGCGGGTCTCCCTCCCGGTCTTGTTGACGATGATCTCGCTGGGCAAGGGGGTCTCCCTCCGACCCACGTGCGGCGCGCGCCTGCCGATAGGCAGACGAGAGGCGGTCCGGCTCCCTGAGGGAAGCGGAACAAGCGGCGCGTTGGCATGTGTGGCGTCACGCGCTGGCGACCGCACGAGGTCGCAGAAGCGGTGGGTGGTTGGGAATGCTTGGAATACACAGGATGACTTGAAGCTGGGGACTCGGGGCGCAGGGACGAGCCAGGAGGCTGGCTGATGGGTCTCTGCGGAGTGGTCCGTGTGCCTTCCTTGTCGCACGCCGACGGCAATTCGTCAACGTTGACGGGATGATGGGGCCCGTCGGTGCAAGAGGCCGAATTTGAGGTAGTGCCCCTCCGGATGGCCCAGAGCCACGGGATGGTCGGGGGGATGCCGCGCCTCCCAGAGCCAGGCCCAGCGGCCGCAGTGTCGCAGGCCGTCCCCAACTGCCTGTCGCCAGGCCGCATGACTGAGCCGAGCGGTGCAGCTCGAGGTCGCCAGCAGCCCACCCGGCCGAACGTGGGCGCCGACACGTGCGGCGAGGTCTCGGTAGGCCTTGCGCGCCGCCCGGTCGGCCTTGCGGCCGTGTGTCAGAGATGGTGGGTCACAGATGAGCAGGTCGGCGGGTGTGTCGGCCGCCCAGGCGAAGGCGTCGGCCACCTCGAAGCCGTGAGCGTCGGGGTCCAAGCCGTTCAGGCGGAAGTTCTCGCGGGCGTCGTCCATGACCTCGGGCGCCAGATCGACGCTGATCACCCGTCGTGCCCCCGCAGCGGCCGCGTGCACGCTGAAGCCGCCCGTGTAGCTGAAGAGGTTGACGACCTCGAGGTCTCTCGCGCGCGCCCCCAGAAAGATGCGGTGCTCTCGCTGGTCGAGGAAGAGGCCTGTCTTCTGGCCTGCGCCGGGGCGCACGAGGAAGCGCAAGCCAGCTTCCTGGATGACCAGCGTCTCCGGCGGCGGGGGGCCGGCCCACACCTCGAGCCCTCCCGCACCGTCGACCCGACGCACGCCGAGGCGTCGCACCACGTGGTCGACTCCCTCCAGAGCTTGCAGCGCGGCGGTGAGGCGGGCTCGGTGGGGCACCCAACAGGCGCCGTAGAGGCGCACCACGGGGAGTGGGCCATAGCGGTCGACCACAAGACCGGGCAGCCCGTCGCCTGCGCCGTTGACCAAGCGGAAGGCAGAGGTGTCGGGCCGCAACAGGCTCGCGCGCAGCTGGGCGGCGGCCGCGATGCGGGATGGGACGAGCCTACCGAGGGGCTCGGGGTGGCGACTCAGCACACGAACCCGGATGTCCCCCTCGTCGACGAGCCCGAAGCCCACGGGGCGATCGCGACCATCGAGGAGCTGGACCGGCGTTCCGGGGGCCGGGCAGGCCTCTGGCTCGGCGAGGCCGCTCTGGTAGACCCAGGGGTGGCCGCGGGCCACAGGGCCGACGGTGTCGCTGGTGAGCCGGAGGCGGGTCAGGCGGCCCACGGGGCCCGGGGTCCGACGCCGCGAGGACGCAGGGTGGTGAGGAAGGCGGCCAGCATGGTGTCCCACGTGGACTGGAGGCGGGGGAGCTGCTGCTGCG
>JAERSX010000932.1 GCA_016845285.1 Deltaproteobacteria bacterium
GTCCATGGTGGTCCGACCGGCCTCGCTCCCGTCCCCCCAGCTGAGCGCGGCCTCCCCGGCCACCACGAGGTGGTCCTCGACGCCGCCGTAGTCGACGCCGGTGATGAGCCCACCCGTGCCCTCGGGCTTCATGCCCACAGCGTCTTGCGTGAGGCCCCGAACGCTGACGCAGCTGCTCGACATGGAGAGCTCCGTGCCCGCTGCGGAGGCCTCGTGCTTCACGACGCCCACGTTGCCATGGAGGCCCTTGGGTACGCGCACCTCGAAGCTGCCGTCGGCAGCGCGGATGGTGGCGTCGGTGGGCAGGCCTGCGTTGGCATCGAGGCGCTCGAGGGGCTCCGCCCGGGTGAAGCGGGCGCCCACCGACTCGGGGGGCAGGGTGGCGCTGATCTCGGTGGACCAGGTGCGCATCAGGTGCGTGCCGTCCTCTTGGGGGGCCACCAACACCCCGGCGTTGAGGGTCAGCTCGGTGTCGTCGCCGCCCGGCAGGGTGACGGGCGCCACCACCGCCTGACCGAGCGACGCCCGCGACACCCAGAGGTCCACGTCGATGAAGCTCGTGGTGAAGCTCTCGGCGCAGGAACGGTGGCCCGTGGCGGGGGTACCGATCCGCACGAAGTCCCCGCTCTCCGCCTCGGCTCCCGCGACCTCGGCGGCGGCGAGCTGGGCAGCACTCCCCGTCACGGCGGGACTCCAGCGGGCCCGCGCGGCCTCGACGGATGGCGCGGTGTACAGCCAGGCCCCCGGCAACAGGACCACGTTGAGGTCGCCCTCCAGCTCCACGATGACGGGGCCAGCCGGCTCCACGACCTCACCCTCGGCGGGGGCTTCGTCCCCGACGGAGGCTTCGCCCACCTCAGGGGTGGCCGTCTCCGTCGACCCACCTTCCTGTGCAAGGGCCAGCGAGGGAAGGGCGAAGAGCAGGATGGTCGCTGTGGCGCTCATGAAGACTCCGAGCCGGTCCGGCCGATTGGACCCGCATCCAGCGCGCGTAAGCTAATGACTACCGGTCTGGATTCAAATACGAAGAGAGGTGACCACGACGGCTCGAGCCTATGCGTTCAGGTTCTACGGTCGTAAACCCACGGAGTTCTCTGAGGGTGGCGCGGGCGGTCACCTCTTCACCGTCCAGTTTCACCGCGTCCCAGATGACAGCGGGCTGGCTCAGATAGGAGGGCTCTACGAGAGCAGGCTGAGCACAGGCAACGCCCGGCCGTCCGACAAGCCCTGGCAGTGGTCGGACCGCTTCGGGGCCTTCCTGGTGGGGGAGCGTTGGATCTCCAGCGGCGCCCACATCGGGGCGGTGACGGACTTCCTGATGGAGAGTCACAAGGTGGTCCCGATTGTGGACGTCGTCTACCACAACGCCCTGAACGGCGTGGGGAGCTGGGATCAGTGGTCTCTGAAGCAGGGCCCTCCCGACGCAGGTCCAGACTTTGGCCGTTCGATGTTCCCGGCGTTCAGCCGCCCCGTCGATCCGAAGCTCCCGGTTCCCGCGCCCCACACCGTCTTCGAAGAGAGCCGTAAAGACGACGTTCGACGCAGGGCCAACGCCAAGGTGGAGGATGTCCTGTGCGCCGAGCGCAAGCCGGGCAAGGTCGGCCTGGTCCGGCTCCCCGAGCCCATCGAAGAGACCGTGGTCGCGGCGTCGTGGCCTCCCGAGGTGTCGGAGAAGTTCCAGATCCCCGAGCAGCAGTACCAGGGAGACCCCAGCTGGATGATCCGTTCTCCCGGAGACCACATGCACCCGGGCTTTGCCCAGCGGCCCATGGCCAGCATCTGCAACGAGGGCGGCCACAGCGTCGACTTCTGCTGGCTCAATGACGACGGGGTCAGAATCCAGCCAGACTGGCCGCGATCCGACGGCCCGAAATTTCTCGGCCCCCTCCATCCCCAGAGCGGAGCCGTGGCGCTGGCGATGAGCAAGTGGGACGCCTTCCTCGTCGATCTGGGCACCGGCGCGGTCACCCACGTCCACCACTGCGACAGGTTCGAGGACGAGGAGATCCTGGACGTGTTCTGGACCGACGGGGGGACGCGCTGCGCGGTCCGAACGTTCAAACGGTTGTGCGTCTTCGACCCCTCCACCCTCCCCATGAAGACGACGGCTGTGGCCAAGATGAAGTCGGGCTACTCCTGCAATTGTGTCGCGATGGACGGCAAGGTGCTGGTCACCTCCGACGACGGCAAGAACCCCAGAGTCAGCCTCCTGGGCTACGACAAGGTCAGGAACGCAGGCTCCTTCAAGGCCAAATTCGACAGAGCCTTCGAGACCGAAGGCCGACTGATCCTCGCCGTGGGGCGAGGGGCGGACGCCGTTCACTACGAGGTGACCCACATCGACGAGATCTATGAGAAGTTCGTCGCACCGCTGCGCAGAAAGGCCGAGCGCAAACCCAACGGAAAGACCAGCCCCGCCAAGCGGACCACGGCGCGCGCTCCCAAGCCCAGAGCGGGCCTGCGCCCGACCCCCGTCGAAACCGAAGCCGTCCCCAGAGCCCTGGAGCTCGAGGTGATCGAGCGGTTTCAACTCGAAGACACGCACGGCAAACGTCCGAAGAACCCTCCCAAGGCAGAGCATCGGGTCAGCGCCGACGGCAGGGTGGAGGTGGGCTTTGTCCGCGACGGCACCCCAGCCTACGAAAAATTGACCCTCAATGCCGTCACGGTCGCCATCGAAGGAACAACACACACGCTGGACGTCACCGACCATCGGTTCACCTCCGTGGACATCGCTCCCGACGGCAGCATGCTCTACATCACGGCGCTGGATGGGCTCTACCACTGCCCCATCACCCCAGCTGGCCCCGGGG
>JAERSX010000933.1 GCA_016845285.1 Deltaproteobacteria bacterium
CACTCGCGCAGATCCCAGCACGCGTCGGCCGACGGGCCCACGCGACGGCTCACATCCAGGGCGGCCGCATAGGAGAGGCCACGGTCGCTGAGCGCCTGCCTGGTGGCCTCCGTCAGGTCCTCGGCCGCGCCGAAGTCGGAGGTCGATATTGGAGTGTAGGCCGGCAGCACGACGTCTTGCGCGCTGGCGATGCCAACCGATGCGACCAGGGCGAGCAGCAACGACATGTCCGGGACCTTCCTCCGTCGACGCCAGTATCGCCCGAACAGGTCTCAGGCACCGTCACTCACCCGTTGACACCGTCAACGACGGCAAATAGAAGCCGCGCCAGTGCCGAGATAGCTCAGTTGGTAGAGCAGCTGATTCGTAATCAGCAGGTCGTCGGTTCAAGTCCGATTCTCGGCTCCACTTAATCGCCCCGTTGCAACGTGCGAATGCCCACAGGGCACGCCGTGTGGCGGAGCTTCGTGCGCAGAGCCCGGCACCGCAGCGTCGATGTCCTCAGCGGATGAGGCGGTGTCCGCAGCCCCGGTAGTCCCAGCGCTCCACCAGACCAGCTGGCGCCGAGCGCTGCTCCTGGGCGAAGGGTGCCAGCAGATCGGTGGACGCGAGCACGTCGGCGGCGTGGGTGGCAGCCGTGGCCATGTCCACGAACAGCGCTTCGTCGATGTTGTCTCGGGTGTCGCAGTCCTGGTGGTAGCAGGAGTCGTAGCTCGACCCGGCAGTCCCACCGAAGAGGTCGGCCTCCGAGCTACTCTTCTGGCCTTCCGCACCCGTGAAGAGCCCACCAGCCGGGATCCCGGTCCAGATGAAGGGCCCGTAGTCGGAGCGACCGTCGAAGGCGGTGGCCAAGGACTCCGTGCCCTGGGCCTCGAACCAGTCTTCGTAGACCGCCTCGATGACATCGGAGCCGGTCGGCCCTGCCCCGCCCGTCGCCGAGCCGTCACCGTCGTAGATGAAGGGAGCCCCGTTGGGCGAGCCGACCATGTCGTAGTTGAGGTAGGCGAGGATGCGCCCGTGGTCTGCGGTCGAGAGGGCCTCGATGTAGGCCTCGGAGCCCAGCAGCCCCGCCTCTTCGGCACCCCACCAGGCAAAGCGCACCTTGTGGCCAGGCTCCCAGCCCTCCGTGGCGGCCAGCCGCGCGATCTCCAAGACGGTGGCGGTGCCGCTCCCGTTGTCGTTGATGCCAGGCCCCGCGTCGACCGAGTCGAGGTGACTGCCCACCATGAGCACGCTGCCCTCGTCGCCGCCGGGCGTCTCGGCCAGCACGTTGTAGGTGGGCTTCTCCGAGAGCAGGGTCGCGGTCTCCAAGCGCGCGGTGACCTCGCCCGAGCCAGCCGCCAGGGCCTCTCCCAGCTCGAAGGTCGCGTCGATGACGGGGATGCCGGGTGCATCCCAGGCATCCAAGGTGCCCCAGATGAGGTCGTCACGACCGGGCTGCCCCTCGTTGAAGAGGATCATCCCCACCGCACCGGCCGCCTCGGCCTTCTCGGCCTTCTCCACGAAGGTGCAGGTTCCTCTCTGTACCAGCGCCACCGCCCCTTCCGGGAAGTCCGCGTAGTCGGATGCTTCGCAGCCGCTGGTGGAGGTGTTGGCCTCGCTGCCTGGCGGGAGGTGCAGGTCGACCGCCACCAGCGTGCCTTCGGCCGAGCCACTGCCGCTGTAGGTGAAGGTGCGGAAGTCTTCGCCCTCCTCACCCGCGGCGACTCCGTCGATCTCCAGCAGCGCCGGCTCCAGCTCCTCGTAGTCCCAGACGCCGAATTCCTGGATCTCGACCTCGTAGCCCCACGCCTCCAGGGACTCGATGACGTAGTCGGTGGACGCGCTGTAGCCCTCGCTCCCCGCAGCGCGGGTGTCGTCGTGGAGGCGGCCGATCTCATCGAGGGCGTCGAGGTGAGCGAGGAGCTGGTCGGGATCGAGTGCCTCGCTCAGCTGAGCGGCACCTCCGCCTCCGCTGTCGTCTCCTGCGCCGGTGTCATCCCCGCTGCCCTGGCCCGATCCGCCAGCTCCGTCGCCGCCGCTCCCCTCACCCACCATGTCCTGTACAGGCTCGGCGGGAGCGCAAGCCGTCAAAAGGAAGCCGACGAGGACGAGGGCACGCATGAGATGACTCCAGTGGAGAGCACAGTGTCACCTCCGCCGACGATCGTTCGCACCGGCCCGCGAAGTTTGCAGGAATCCCACCAAACGTGGTGTTCGTGGCCCACGAAGCAGTAGATCCGCTGCTCCCGGATCGTGTGAACGAAGGCGACAAAGCTCCCTTTCGCGCCACCTCGAGCCACGGCCTGGGGCAGGGCTGTGCACCAGGGGCCCGCGGGCACTGAGAGGCTCAGCCCTTGGAACCACCATGACAAGGCGGGCTCTCATGGCGCACCGCGCCGCCGGCGGCCTCCCACTCCTCTGGGCTCATGGTCTTCATGGTCAGCGCATGGATGCCGTCGGCCAGCTCGGCCTTCAGTGCGCCGTAGACCGCCCGTTGCCGCTGGAGGAGCCGCTTTCCCACAAAGGCATCCGACACGATGACGAGGTTCCAGTGGGTCTCGGCGCCAGGACCGGAGTGCTGATGGCTCTCGTTGAGCAGGCGCACGTGGAGCGGCGACAGCGCCCCCGCGAGGCTGGCTTGGATGCGGGCTTCCATGGACATGGGGACTCCGAAGGTTCCGGACCTACACCTAACCCGAGCCTATGATGCGCCGACCACGCGGTGACCCCGCCCTCCGCGGTCGCCCCACCCCCGGAGTTCCTCATGGCTGACCCGGCCTCTGGTCGTTCCAGGCTGCGCCGCCGCGAAGACAACTGGCTCCTGCGCTACGGCTGTCTCTTCTTCTTGTTGCTGTTCTTCGGCTTCTGGACCTTGTGCAGCGGTTTCATGGGGCTCGGCATGTTCGCCATGGGCCCCGCCGAATTCGTCGTGGCCTCCGTCCTCGCCCTCATGACCACGGTGCCCTACGGCTTCCTGTTGCTGTGGCTGGACCGCAACGAGAAGGAACCGTGGTGGCTCATCATCACCGCCTTCATGTGGGGGGCCGTGGTGTCTACGGCCATCTCGGGCATCTTCAATTCCTTCTTCGGTGGGTTCGCCAGCGAGGTGGTGGCGAACCCCATGCTGGCCGACCAGCTGACGGCCTCCATCTCGGCGCCCTTCATCGAGGAGCTCACCAAGGGCATCGCCGTCTTCTTCATCTTCCTGCTCTTCAAGAAGGAGTTCGACAACGTCCTCGACGGCATCCTCTACGGGGCCCTGGTGGGCCTGGGCTTCGCGTGGTTCGAGAACATCTCCTACTACGTCAACGCCGCCGCCAGCGGTGGGATGGCCGACATGGTGGCCCTCGCCTGGGCACGAGGTGTGCTCTCGGGGATCGGAAGCCACGCCACCTTCACGGGGCTGACCGGCTGCGCCTTCGGCCTGGTGCGGGTCATGCGCACGGGGTTCTTGCGATGGCTGCTGGTGCCGCTCTTCTGGGGCGGTGCCATGTTCGCGCACTTCATGTGGAACACCTTCGTGGGGATGTTCATCTTCGACCCCACCTCGGCGGCCATGACCTTCTTCGTGTCGCTGCCGGTGGCAGTCGCCGTGCTCCAGGCGCCCTTCGCGCTGCTGCTCCTCGGTGCGGTCTTCATCATCTGGCGGCATGAGAACCAGATCATCGTCCGCCACCTGCAGAGCGAGCCCGAAGACGTCGTGAGCACCGAAGAGATCAAGGCCCTCGTGCCCGCACGCAAGCGCATGTTCTCGGGAATGGCGACCTTCTTCACCAAGGGCCCGTTCGGCTGGTGGCGCAAGCGCCAGCGTGAGCGCGCGCTCATCGAGCTCGCCTTCGTCAAGTGGCACCACGCATCCGACGAGGAGACCACCTGGGACGCCGACCAGGACTTCGA
>JAERSX010000934.1 GCA_016845285.1 Deltaproteobacteria bacterium
GGGGGAGGGCACGGGCGGGAGCGTGGCTGGCATCGGGGCGGGGTCCTTCGGCGGGTGCGGGTGGCGGTGGCCGAGAGGCCCTTCCAGCGAGAGAGAGGTGTGTCGAGAGCCGGTCGGTCGCCGGCGAGGTGCCGGTCGAGATGGCCGAAGCTGTCGAGTCCCCAGAAGAGCTCGCCATCGACCACCACGCTCGGTACTCCGAACACGCCAGCAGCGATGGCTCTTTCAGTGTGGGTTCGCAGCGCGGCCTTGGCGGTGGGCTCCGAGGCGCGAGCGATGGGTTGGTCCACGCCGTGAGACCGGGCGATCTCCTCCAGGGCATCGGGGTCCTCGAGGCCTCCCCCGCCTGCCCAGGTGCGGTCGAAGAAGGCGCTCACCAGGGCATGGCGGGTGTCGGTTGCCATCTCGAGGCTGCAGATCCGGAGCGGCAGCAGCGGCCGGAAGGGATGGGTCGGCGGAGGGGTCAGCGTCAGGCCGAGGCGATGGGCGTGACGTAGACAGTCCTTGAAGGCGTAGGTTCGCTTGGCGGGGACCTCGGCTGGACCGACGTTGCCGTGGTGGTGGAGCAGGGCCGCCAGCAGCACGGGCACCGCTTCGATGGATCGTTCGTGCCGTGTGGCCAGGTCGGGCAAGGCCTTCCAGGCCAGGTAGGCGTAGGGCGACAGGAAGTCGAAGTGGAAGCGGAGGGGCATGGTCATGGCGACCGGCCTAGCCCAGCGGGGTCATTGCCGCCTCCCCGATGTCGGGGCACGGATCGCGGACTATGCTGCGCGGCATGTCGAGCCCCACGCTTCATCTTCAATTCGAGTCATGGGATGACCGCCAGGGCGCCTATCTGCCCGTGCCAGACGGCAGCCGAGTGCGGGTCATGGACGAGGACCTCTTCAGCCGAGACGACGTGCTGGCCGAGGACTTCACCCGTGCGGGTCGTGTGACGCTGGGCCTTCCCCTGGGAGATGAGGCTCGGCCAGATCTCTTCTTTGTCGTCGATCAACCCGACGGCGCAAGCTGGGACACGCGCGCTCGGGTGGCCGTCGACGGCACGCCAGGCCTCCTCGACGACTTTCGCCGCCGCTCACTGGGGCTCCCGCAGCGTCCCCTGGTGTTTCGCCGCTCCCTCGACATCCACGTGTCGCTTCGACGCTGGGACCCGGAGAGAGGCTGGGTCCCGGTGCCCGAAGGTCTGGCGCTGGAGGCCCTGGAGCACGATCGGTGGGGCGAGCCCAAGGCCGTGGGCTACGGCCACACCGACACAGATGGGCGGTCGGTGGTTCAGATCTTCGACGCTGGCGAGGCCGCCCCGGACCTCTCGTTGCGAGTCTACGGAGGTGCCGCCCACGGTCTCCCCGACCCGTGGTCCTCGGAGTCACGGGGGCAGCTCCGGGATCCGGGTGAGGACGGGCACTTCGCCGACGTGCGCCTCGCCTCCTTGGGCACGCCCGAGCACCCATTGCTGTTCGGGATGGGGGCCGAGGAGGTCCGGCAGTTCGCGGGCAACGCTGTCGAGCCGGTGATCGATGGCGTGGATCTGCTGGCGGCCGTGGAGGAGGCCTGCCGGACGGCGAGGCACAGCCTGCACATCGAGATGATGCTGTTCTTCGACGACCCCGTGGGGCGGCACGTGACCGAGCACATCTTGGCGGCGGCTCGTCGTGGCGTCGAGGTGCGTCTGATGATCGACGTCAAGACCACGCGCAACATCCACCAGCTGGTGCTGGCGGAGCGCTTGTGGACCCGCTTCCTGCGCGTGATGGACGACGCCGAGCGTGAGGCACAGCTGGCCCGCTACGATGCCTGGGCACCCGCGGAGAAGGCCCGGGGTGAGGTGGACAGTCTCTTGGAGCTTCTCCGCAGCGCACCCAACCTGACGCTCCTGGATACCAGCTACGATCTCGTGGAATTGGGTGTCAGCCTGCCGGCGGGCATGCCCGATCGCTACCAACGCATGGAACGGGCCTTGCCTTGGCTGACCACGGCCCGGGTCGACCACCGCAAGCTGCTCGTGGTCGATGGTCGCTGGGCGTTGCTGGGCGGTCAGAACATCGGACAGGAATATCTGTACGCCCGTCCCTTCGATCCGGCGCTGCCCGCAGAGGAGGAGGAGTGGGCCAAGTGGCACGACTGCTTCGTGAGCATCCGGGGACCCGCCGTGCGCGAGCTGCAGCTCATGTTCCGGGAGCGCTGGGTGGCCGAGGGGGGCGATGAGTTCCCTGTTGTGTTGGCCGATGAGAGCATCCCCGAGCACGGGCTCTTCCCTACACTGCCGAGGCATGCCGATGGCGTGCCCGTGCGGGTGCTGCGGACCACCCCGGGGGTGGCTCACCACTTCCATCGGCACTTCATGGCCGCCCTGCACGGTGCCCAGCGCGAGATCCTGATCGAGACACCCTATTTCTCGAGTCCAGAGGTCCGGTACGCCCTGGAGCAGGCCGCCCAGCGCGGGGTCCGGGTGGTCCTCATCCTGCCCGACGAACACAATGACTCCATCGACTTCCACTATGCCGCTCGCCTCGTGTACCTCGAGCTCATCGGGGTAGGTGTCGAGGTCTACGAGTACCGGAACCACATGAACCACTCCAAGGTGGCCATCGTGGACGACGTGAGCTTCATCGGGAGTGCAAACCTCAACCACTCGAGCTTCTACAAGCACTACGAGGTGGTGGTGGCCATCGACGATGCAGCGTTCACCGCCCGCTTCCGTCAGCGTCAGTTCGAGGTGGACCTGGCCCACTCGCGCCGTATCCACGGAACCGAGGTGGAGGGCCTGTTGGACATTCGCTTGGCAGCCAAGTTGTATCTTCAGAACGTGGTCTGGCGTCTCGCCTGAGGGGCGTCAGTCCCAGAGGCCCCGGTCGTCGGCACACAGCTCGTCGAGTCGATCGTTCCAGTCTTCGAGCCCGGCGAGGTACTGGCGCTCCCAGATCTCCGAGTCGGGCGAGGTCCCCTTCAGCCCGCCCGAGTTCCACAGCGCATAGTGGTGGAGCACATCGGTGCTCCCGCGCGGTGAGAACACCTCGATGGTGTACGACTGATCGAAGAAGGTCGCGCCGTCCTCGCTGTCGCCCACCTGTGCGGGCTCCGGCATGTAGGCGCGCACCAGCGTGCTCTCTTCGCCCAGTGCGCCGAGTCGTCGCACCTCGATGACGTAGTCGTAGGTTCCGGTCTTGAAGCCAATGCTCGCGGTGATGTGTGAGGTCCAGCTCACCTCGCTGGCGCTGCCGTCGAGGTAATCACTCGTCTCTGCGTGGTAGGTACGGTCGTAGGACTCGTAGCTACCGGGGAACAGACTGGGCTGATCGTCGAAGGCGTAGATCGCTGCCAGATCCTCGGGGGAGCAGCCGGTGTGGGGGACGAGCTCGTAGACTCCCTTCAGCCACTCGTTTCCCAGCTCGGCGTCCACCCCCACCGCCGCCTTGGCCGCTTCGCTCAGGGGGCTCATGGCGCCGGCGCTGTTGCCGTTTGCGTCGTGCCAGGCCTCCAGGTTGTCGACGCCCTCGAGGAGTCGCTCCTCGTCTCCTGTGGCGAACTCCAGGAAGAAGAACTGCGTCAGCTCATCGAGCTCGGTGGGAGCGGGCTCCACCTTGCGGCAGGCGGTCACCGCGAAGACCAGGATGAGAGCGCGTGCGTACATGCGAGCACCATGCCCCGGGGCCGAGGAGGGGATCAAGAGGTGCGGTGCCGGACGAGGTCCTCGAGCTCGGCGGTCCGTCCCAGCGCACGCCACTGAACCTCGGCGAGCTGCCAGAGGCGCTCGGCCCGTGCGCGGTCACCGTGGACGGCGCAGCGATCTCCGGCAAGGCGTGCGCAGGTGGCCACGTCCGGGTCGACGAGGTGGGGGCCCACCAGGGCAGGCTCCAGATCGTCCAGCTCGGCGTCGAGGCGCGCCCCCTGACAGCCCTCCGCGAGACCGGGGAGACCCACGGCGCGGGCGAAGGTGCGCAACATCTCGTGGCCTGCTTCGTTTGCGTCCTCTGCCAGCTCCTCGCTGATCTGAAGCCCTTCCAGGTAGCGGCCGCGCAGGACCTCGACGAGTGCCAGGTTGAGGGTGCTCACCGCGTCGGCAGAAGAGCCCGCGAGCTCGAAGAGGTGGGCGCCTTCCGCATAGCTGCGGGCGGCCGCGTCGAGGTCTCCCCGCTGGCGCTGGATCTCACCGAGGAGGTTGCAGGCGTTGCCCTCGTGGAAGAGGTAGCCATCCTCGCGGTGGATCCGGCGACTCTGGTCGGCGATGCGCTCGGCACGCTCCAGGTCGCCCCTCAGCTGGTGGATGCGGCCCAGGAGCACGCCATTGCTGGCGAGGCCGTAGCGGTCGCCGCTGGCCTCGAAGCGCGCGTGCACCGCGCTGGCGTGGGCCAACGCCTCCTCCAGCTCGCCGGTCTGGGCCAGCACATCGCCCAGGATTCGCTGTGCAATGTCTCGGCTCTCTTCCCCTACGTCGCCATGGAGGGTCACCGCC
>JAERSX010000935.1 GCA_016845285.1 Deltaproteobacteria bacterium
GACTCGGCTTCGTGCACGCCCAGGATCGCCTCTTCCAGGCCGACCTCCGCCGCCGGCTCGCCTGGGGCCAGCTCTCGCCCTGGCTCGGTGAAGACCTCGCCACCCTCGACCTCTTCAACCAAGGCCTGGAGCTGCGCGACCGCGCTCAGCGCTCCATCGACGCCCTCCCAGCCGAAGACCGAGCCTCGGTCGAGGCCTACGTCGCAGGCTTCAACGCCGGCGCCGCCTCCCTGCCTGCCCTGCCCATCGAGTACCGCCTCCTGGGCATCGACTTCGAGGAGTGGACCGCCGCTGACACGCTGTCGACTCCCTTCCTCCAGTCGTGGAACCTGGCGGAGAACCCGAGCACCGAGGCCTTCGCCTACCTCAACCGCGCGGTGCTCTCGGCCGCCGATGCCGAGGCACTCTTCCGCCACAGCCTCGAGGGCGTGCCCACCGAGGCCAGCTGGGACGACCTACGAGCCCGCGACCTTCCTGGTTTCTCCGAGGGATACCTCTCCTACACCAGCGCCGTGGGCGGCATGCCCTCCGATCCCGCAGGTGCCCAGGCCAGCAACAGCTGGGTCATCGGCCCCGACAAGTCCGCCGACGGCAAGCCCATCGTCGCCAACGATCCCCACCTGGGCCAGGGGGTGCCGAGCCTCTGGTACGCCGCCGACATCAAGGGGGGAGACCTCCACGTCGCTGGGGTGACCCTCGCCGGTGTCCCCGGCGTGGTCATCGGTCACAACGGCAAGATCGCCTGGGGCCTCACCAACGTCATGGCCGACACCGTCGATCTGGCGGTGCTCGAACGGAAGGGAGATCAGGTCGTGGTCGACGGGGTCGCCGAGACGCCGCGGGTGGTCAGCACCTCGGCGGCGGGCCAGACCGGGGAGACCCACTGGACCTCTCTGGGCCCCATCGTCTCCGCGCCCGATCCCGACACCGCCGTGGTCTTGCAGTGGCATGCCCTGGGCATCGAGGACCAGGCCTTCGTGGCCTGGGGCGAGCTGAACCGCGCGACCTCGGTGAGCGACGCCCTCGCCGCCTTCGAGGGGCGGACCCTGAGCGTGGCCCAGAACCTCGTGGTGGGCGACGTCGACGGCGACTTCGGCTGGCAGCAGGTGGGAAGCGTGGTGGAGCGTGAGGGCCACAGCGGCCGCGTGCCCCACGACGGCTCGTCGGGTGACGCCCGGTGGGTGGGTACCCATGACGACCTGCCGGGAGAGCGCGCCCCAGACCGAGGCTTCATCATCACCGCGAACGCGCGACCCGACATCGGGCAGACCGACTTCGGCGCCTTCAACGTCCCCGCCTGGCGCCACAGCCGCATCCACCAGCTGCTCACTGCAGGCGAGGACCTCACCTCCGCCGACATGACGGCCATCCAGATGGACATCGTCGACAACCAGGCCCGCACCTACCTGCCCGGCCTGCTCCACGAGGTCAGCCCCAGCACACCGGCCGCCACCACCTGCCACGGCCTGCTGGCCGACTGGGACGGCGTCATGGCCACGGACTCTGCCGGCGCCGCCGCCTGGGCCGCCTACCAGCGAGAGCTTGCCCGTCTGGCAGCTCAGGCCCACTTCGGGCCCGAGAGCGCCGATCAGCTGGTGTCCGTCATGAGCTCTGGCCGCAACCTCCTCGACGGCGACTGGGATCGCTTCGCCCCCGATCGCACCGCCACCAGCGAGGCCGCCCTCGACGCGGCCTGCACCTGGCTCACCGAGAAGCTCGGCGACGACCCGGAGGCCTGGCGATGGGGCGATCTGCACCCCTTGCGCTTGCAGCATCCCTTCGCCCGCAGCAGCAAGCTGCTCTCGAAGTGGAACATGGCCGAGGTGCCCTGGCCCGGCAACGGCAGCACCGTGGCGGCCGCTGGCTACTCCTGGCGGCGCGACGACTGGAAGGTCGGTGGCATGGTGTCCATGCGCCTGGTCATGCCCCTGGGCGACCTCGGCGCCAGCACCCTGGTGCATCCCGGCGGGCAGTCCGGCCACCCGCGGCATCCCACCTACGCCAGCCACTACGAGGCCTTCACCACCGGCGAGGTCCTCCCCCTCTGGTTCGAGGACGAGGACGTCATCGCCGAGACGAAGGCCACCCTGGTGCTGCGACCCGGTGGCTGAGCTCAGGTCGTGATGATGCGGTCCATGGAGAGCCAGCGCCGCACCAGCGTGCCGGTCATCTCACCCTTCAGCGCCATGCTCGCGCTGAGCTGACCCATCTTGACGAAGTTGGTGGCGTTGGCCATCTGGATGAGGGGCCAGGGATGCTTGCGCAGCGTCTCGCTCTTGGCGAGCTGCTTCAGCATGGCCTTGGGCACGAAGGGCTTGCTCAGCATCTGGGTCAACGCGATCCAGAAGGTGTCTTCGACGGGGCGTGGATAGTTCAGGTTGACCCGGTGCTGGTAGAAGATCCGGGTGTTGTCCATGCCATCGACGTCGTACTTGCTGATGAGGCCGGTGCTGAGCAGCTTGTTGTTGAGCTCGCTGCCAGGGAAGACCGTCATGCTGAACAGGTACAGATCGTAGGGGTGCGGGAAGCTCGCGATCATCTCGAAGAGCTTGCGCTTGTCTTCCTCGGTGCTGACCGGATCGTCGAAGATGAGCTGGAAGTGCGGCTTCACGCCGAGCTTGTGGTACAGCTGGGCGATGTCGGCGATGGAGCTGTTCTTCACGCGGCGGTCGTAGAGGTTGCCGGTGACGCGCTCGGAGCTCTGGACGCCCATGTAGACGGCGGAGAGGCCCGCGTCGCGGAGCTGGGTCATCCGGTCTTCCTTGACGAGCTTGGGCTCGATGAAGACCTCGAAGGGCAGACCCACTTCCTTGGGGAAGATGTCGCAGAAGTCGTCGAGCCACTTCTTCTGGAAGTTGAAGACCTCGTCGTCGAAGCGGATGCGCTTGAAGTCCCAGTGCTGCCGCGCCTTGTTGATCTCGTCGACCATGCTGGCGGGCGACCGCACGCGGAACCACTTCTGGCCCGGGTAGACGTCTTTCTTGGAGGTGGAGTTGTAGCAGTAGCTGCACTTGTAGATGCAGCCGCGGCTCCCCATCATCTGGTAGACCGGATCGCCGTGCATGGGATCGCCCTGCACGTAGGTGTTGCCGGTGATGAAGTACTTGTGCTCGTGGGTGGTGTAGTCGCGGTAGGCGACGTCATCGAGGTTCTTGATGAGGGGACGCAGCCCGTTCTTCACGGTCTCGTGCTCGCCCGTGCGGAACCAGACGTTCTCGGTTCCGAGCACATCGTCGCGGCCGTCGCGGAGACGGTCGGCCAGATCGAGGAGCGCGAGCTCTCCCTCGCCCTTGATGACCATGTCGGCGTAGTCGACGCCCTCACCCGGCTTGAGGGTGGGGTGCATGCCGCCCCACAGCACCGGCAGGCCGAGCTCATCGTGGATGTACTCGGAGATCACCCGGGCCTGGTGAGCGTAGGCGCTGGCGCGAATGCTGATGGTGATGAGGTTGAGCTCTTCACGGCGAATGACGCGCGCGAGGTTCTCGAGCTGCTCTTGGCTGGCAGGCTCGAGGTGGTTGCTCACCCAGTCCTTGAAGTAGATCTCGGCGCAGTGGTGACCGCCGCGACGGAGCGTGGCCGAGAGCGTGCGGACCGCGTTGTTCTCGACGTCCCAGGTGCTGATGATGCCGACACGGGCGCCTTCACGTTGTGCCCGGCTGAACAGCGAGTCTAGACGATGGTTCATCCCAAGACCTCCGGAGGGGTGCGCGGTGGGGGTGACCGTGGCTTCCTGTCAGCGGGTCGCTGCAAGCCACGGTCGCGCGCAAGACGCTCTATTCTAACGCCCCAGGGGGCTCCGTCGCGTGTTCTCCTTGGAATCACGCTGAATCGGGCGCACAAGGGCCTCTCGACGGGCTCAGGACAGGGGTCCGGCGTGCAGGAGATGTGGCAGATCGGAACGCCACCGATCCCAGCCCGGAGCCCGCACATCACCGGGATCGAGGCACGGTCTGCCCGACCAGGCAGG
The DNA here is from genome assembly GCA_016845285.1 of Deltaproteobacteria bacterium. Lineage (GTDB taxonomy): Bacteria > Myxococcota_A > UBA796 > UBA796 > UBA2385 > BH17. Next base: position 3,971 of record JAERSX010000935.1, read on the forward strand.
AGGCAGGGTGCCGGGACGTCCGAGGGTCCAGGTCGGCGTCTCGGGAGGATCGGCCGGGACCAGGGCGCGCGGCGGCTCGAGGAGCACGACCTGCCCCACCCGCTCGTGGCTGGCGAGGGCCCAGGCCGCTTCGACGCCGACGTCGGCCCCCACCACGCAGAAGCGCTGATCGGTGTGGCCGCAGTCATCCAGGATGATGTCGAAGACGCCATCGGGCCACACCGACGGCGGCGCATCGCTCGCGTAGAGCTTGAGTCGACCGTCGCGCATCAGCGGGGTCAAGGCCGCGACGATGCCGTAGCGGGCGGGCTCGAGGTGGTCGGGAGCCCCGGGGCCGAGCCAGAGCACGGGTCGGCCGTAGTGTCCCCAACCGGCGACCCGACCGACGCCCTCGGGCAGCTTCCAGGTGCGACGAGAGACCGGAGGGAGCGCATCCACCATCCCATCATGCCCCACCCGGGCCCCCGCTCAGGTACACCAGCTGCCCGGGTGAGCCAGACGCACCGAGCAGCAGGTCAGCCCACCATCGGCGGCGTGCAGGGCGTCGTAGACCACGGTCTCCACACGCAGGCCGCGCGCACGGAGCACCTCGGCCGTGCGGGGCGCGGCGGCGGAGACCAGGGTGCGATCGCCGAGCCAGAGCACGTTGGCGCCCATGGCCTCGTCGACCTCGATCACCTCGATTCCTACGGCCTCGATGGCCTCAGGATCCACCGCGTCCGCGTCGACCAGGGCGAGCCCCTCGGCCGCGAGGCTCACCGCTGACTTCAGGTGGAGGCCCCGACGAACGGGGACCGGGTGGACGTCGAGACCGGCTGCGCCCGCGTGCTGGGTCAGCGCCAAGACTCCAGCCTCGTTGGACCGGGAGGAGCACCCCACCAGCAGGTGCCGGCCGGCGCGAAGCACGTCGCCCCCGTCGAGGGTGGCCGCCGCCCCGCCGAGCTCGACCACATGGCACCAGGGCGCCAGGGCCTGCGCCACCGCCGCCACCTCGCCCCGGCGGGAGGGGGCGCCGGGCCGGGTGCAGACCGCCGTCCGTCCGAGCAGCACCACCGTGTCCTCGATGAACACGGCATCGGGATGGGCGTCGTCGCCCGCCACCTCCACGACCTGCGCACCCGTGTCGGCGAGGGCCGCCACGTAGGCCGCGTGCTGGATGCGTGCGGCCTCGAGATCGAGGTCCACGGCCCCGTCCTGGAGCGCATCGGGGAAGCTCTCGGAGACCGGTCGCACCCACACGACCCTGGGCCTTCCAGGCACTCCGATGGGGGACATGGCACCTCCAGCACCGCAAG
>JAERSX010000936.1 GCA_016845285.1 Deltaproteobacteria bacterium
GGGCGCGCAGCGCGGCCGCAGCGACCGGACCCGCCTCGAACCATGCGCGCAGCCCCGCGCGGGCCGGGAGCGGCGCGGCGGGGCCCGTGTCCCAGGGCTGGCGCGGCGGTGGCGCCTCACCATCGACGAAGTCTTCTTGTACGCCCAGCGCACCCAGCTCGAAGAGCGTGGCTGAGCGCTGCGCGATCGCCCCCCGTGCGACCACGACCGCACACTCGATCCAGTGCGCCGCCTCGGGGCTCGGCATCTAGTGCGTGTGGCTGCCGGCAGGCGGCGTGTCGGGGATGGGAGTGCCCGCGAGGTGGGCTCGCACGAGCACGTCGATGGCTTCCGGGCCCTCGTGGACCGACACCCACTCCTCGCCCCTCAGGCCCTGCAGATAGAACGACGGGGTGGCGAAGACGCCAACGGTGTGGGCGTCGGCGACGTCCTTGCGCACGGCCTTGGCGGTGGCCTCGTCGCCCATGCACTCCTCGAAGACGCCGGAGTCCAGCCCCACCTGCTCGGCCATGAACATGAGGTCAGGCTGCTCGAGAGCGTCCTGGTTGATGAAGAGCAGCTTCTCGAGCTCCCAGAACTTGCCCTGATGCCGCGCACACTCGGCCGCCGCGGCAGCCTGACACGCCTTGTCGTGACGGGCGCCCTGCACCTTGTCGTTGCAGATGTCGCTGATGGGGTAGTGCTTGAAGAGCACCCTGACCTGAGGCAGATCGGACACCAGCTGCAGCACGGCCGGTGCGGCGTTCGCACACGACGGGCACTGGAAGTCAGCGAATTCGACCACGGTGTAGGGAGCCCGAGGATCGCCCAAGATGGGCTCGGTGCCGTCGAGCTCGAGCGGGCCGTAGGTGGCCTCGAAGAGCCGGGCGAGCATGGTGCTGTCCGCCGACCCGGCCACCTCCTCCGCGGTGCTCTCGATGCGGTCGTAGTAGGCCATCGAACCGATGAAGACGACGGCGCCCGCGGTGAGGAAGGTCCCCAGGGATCGCTCACCGTTCGAGGTGAGCAGGCCCAACAGCGGCGCGGACACGGGCTCGGTCTCCTCGCGACGCACCCGCCAGCTCGCAAAGGCCAACAGCCCGTTGACGCCGTACAGGCTGATGCAGAACAGGCACCAGGCCCCGAGCTGAACCGAAGCCCACGCCAGAAAGACCGAGTAGCCGATGGCGATCAGGCTGCCGGCAAACACGAGGTGAGCGGCCCGGGGGTAGGCCTCGCTTCCACGCAGGCGGAAGAAGCTCAGGCCGATGACGCCGGCATAGAAGAACGCTCCCAGAAACGCGATGGGGAAGCCGAAGATCTCGGAGTACTCGCTGCGATTGACCGCGTCGCAGTCGAAGGTCGAGGACACCGAGCAGAAGGAGTCGCCCATGGCCGGGTGGTGCTGGATGCCGAGGTACACCGAGACGGCGAGTCCCATGAGCGCGGCGCCAGCAAGGCCAGCCCAGTTGCGCCAGGCGATGAGACCAGCCGACAAGATCCAGCCGGTGGCGATGAGGGCGACGAGGGGCCCCAAGGAGAGGCCAGCCCCGAGCGAAGGGGGAGCGGCGGCGAGCGCGTCGAACAGGGCGAACATGTCGGCGGACTAACCGCGCCCTCCGATACGCGCAGCGACCCAGTCAGCGGCGGCGCAGCGCCCGCTGGGTATCTCGCCTGTCTTGGCGTTCCTTCAGCGCTTCGCGCTTGTCATGAAGCTTACGACCACGCCCCACGGCCAGCTCGGTCTTGACCCAAGCTCCCTTGAAGTAGAGGCGCAGCGGCACCACCGTCAGGCCCTTCTCCTGGACCCGCCGGCGGAGCTTGTCCAGCTCACGTCGCTTGAGCAGGAGCTTGCGCGGGCGCTTCGGCTCGTGGTTCTGGTGAGGACCGGCCTGTGGGTACTGGGCGATGTGGAGGTCGAAGAGCCAGGCCTCGTCATCGCGGAAGCGGACGTGGGCGTCGATCATGCTGGCCTTGCCGTCTCGCAGGGACTTCACCTCGCTCCCGACGAGCACGAGACCTGCCTCCAGGGTGTCGAGGATCTCGTACTCCCGTCGGGCGCGCCGATTGGCCGCGATGGACCGCTCCACCTTGGCGGGGGACGTGGACATGGAGGGTTCCCCAAGGGTTCCCCGACGCCTATCCGGCCTCTGTGCAGGCGGCTTCCATGCATTCCTGAGACGGCTCCGAGCGCCCCTCGCCCGTCCCGCGTTCCACGCAAGCGACGCATGCGCCGCAGGGCCTCACCGAGCGGGTGCCATGACAGGCGCCGTAAGCCAACAAGCTCCGCGCCCCGAGAGCGTGATTTCAACGACTTGTGATCAAGTCGTGGAACATTGTAGCGATCAAGTGGATCTATCGATACTTCAGGTGGGACTATTGGACACCGAAGTGGAGAACGGCGCCTCGAGCGACGTCCCCCCCTTCAACCTCCGGCTCTGACTCCCGGGCGCTCGCGCCCCCATTCCGCGCGGCGTCCACACCGCCGCTGCTGTTGCTGCTCATGTTGTTGCCCTCCCTCAATGCAGAGCTGACCCTCGACCCCAAGGGTCGGGTGATGCTGCCGCGGCCGCTCCGTTCTGCACTGGAGCTGCAAGGCATCAACCGGCTGGTGGCCTTCGCAAACGCGGGTCCTGCCGGTGGCCTCGCGCTGTCTCGGGTCGACGCCTTCGAGGAGATGGCCGCCGTCCACCAGAAGGGTGGGCCCCTCGACGCCCGCAGCCGGCTCTTCGCCCTCGCCATCGCGTCGACCGCCCACACCCTGACCATCGACAGCAACGGCCGACTGAACCTGCCGAGCGCCCTCTGCGAGCTTCTGGAGCTTGAGCGAGAGCTGTACCTGTACACGGCAGGGACCTGGTTCGAGATCTGGAATCGAGCCCGCTGGAAGGAGCACGCCTTCCGTCAGGCCGCCAGCGTCTGGGACGAACTGAACGGCTTCGACGCCCTGACTCGACCGGCAGCCGCCAACGGGGAGGAGGCGTGAAGTGGCCGACTTCTCCCACCGCTCCGTACTTCTCCCCGAAGTGCTCGATGGCCTCCAGCCCCGTCCTGGCGGCCGATACCTCGACGGCACCCTCGGCGGGGCAGGCCATGCACACGACATCCTGGAGCGCTCGGCGCCCGACGGACTCCTCGTGGGCATCGACCGCGACCCTGCGGCACTCGCCGCGGCCACGGCCCGTCTCGCGGGATTCGCGGATCGGGCGGTCCTGCGCCACGGCGCCTTCGCCGACAT
>JAERSX010000937.1 GCA_016845285.1 Deltaproteobacteria bacterium
GTCCCGTGCACCTCCTCGATCAGCTCGCGATGGCCACGCCCGAGAACCTGCAGCTGCTCAGCTTGGACGAGCAGAACAAGAAGCTGGAGCTGACCGGCATCGCCGTCAGCAACGAGGTCATCTCACAGGTCCTCAGCAACCTGGAGCAGTCGGAGTACTTCGACGACGTGTACCTGAACGCCATCGATCAGGAAGACAGGGACGGCGTGAAGCTCAAGAACTTCTCCATCTCCGCGCGACTCGTGATCCCAGGCACTGACGGCGACTCCGCCGATCAGGCGTCGGGTTGAGGCGAGGACTCCCGTGAACCTGGTAACGCTCCTAGAACGCCTCGGCAAGATCCCCCGCTCACAGCGGCTGATCCTCTATGGGGCCCTCTACGTCATCATCGTGGTGGCCTACTGGGGTTTGCTGTACCTGCCCAAGGGCGGTGAGCTGGATGCCTTGAGGTCTGAGAAGGCCACCCTCCTGGAGCAGAGGTCGCAGATCGAGGCGCGGGTCAAGGACAAGGCGCTCTTCGAGGAGCAGCTCAAGACGCTCATGGCCGATCTGCAGCAGGCTCTCAAGGAGCTGCCCAACGATCGGGAGATCCCAGGCCTGCTCAAGAGCATCAGCACCATGGGCAAGAAGGTCGGGCTCGAGGTCCGGAAGTTCGCACCTCTCGACGAACGGACCAAGAAGTACGTGGCTGAGGTGCCTGTGGCCCTCGAGGTGGAGGGCGCCTACCACGAGGTGGCGATGTTCTTCGATCGGCTCAGCAAGATGAACCGGATCGTCTACGTCCAGGACATCGAGATGAACCAGCCGCAGGAACGTGGCGGCAAGGTGTACCTGACCGTCACAGGCAAGGCTGTCACCTTCCGGTTCCTCACCGACGAGGAGATCCAGCGGGCCGAGGAGGCCTCCAAGGCCAAGCGCGGCCGGGGGAAGAGGTAGGTCATGGCCAAGCTCACCAGCAATGTGCTGATGCTGCTCGCCGGGCTCTTGGCGTTCAGCGGCTGCGACTTCCTCGTGGACGGCCAGGGAGGCAATCCCGATGCGGGGCCGCCCGTGGCCTCCAAGTCCAAGTCGAAGGCCAAGGCGCCGACCATCCTCGCGCAACCCGAGGAAGACATCGAAGAGTACGCCTACAACCCAATCGGCAAGCGCGATCCCTTCCGCAGCTTCCTGTCGCTGGGTACCCGCACCGACACAGACCATCCGCGGACGCCTCTCCAGCGCTACGAGATCGATCAGTACACGCTGGTGGGCATCGTCTGGGGTGTCGAACGTCCTCGTGCACTGGTTGAGGATCCCGACGGCGTCGGTCATGTGATGGAAATCGGTACCTACATCGGGAAGAACTGGGGCAAGGTCACGCAGATCTCGCCCACCGAGGTGGTCGTCACCGAGGAATTCCAGACCATCGACGGCGAATTGGTCGTCAACTCCATTCCCATGGTCCTGCCGGTCGAGTCCCTGGGGGAGTTCTGATGAGGTCGACTCTGGGTCCGCTCTTGACGCTGTTGTACGCTGAGGTCGGTCGACGCGTTCCGTCGCCCCACCACGAGGTGCCCTGATGAGCCACCTGTTGTCCTCTCTCCGAGCGGGTGCGCTGGTTGCGCTGCTCGCGGGTTCCGCGCTCATGGCGCCACCTGCGTGGGCCGCTGACCTCACACTCGAACGCATCGAGATCCAGCAAGGTGCGACGACCACCGTCGACCTGACCCTGTCGGAGGACGCTGGCGGCGCTGCCTCCCGCCCCTTTGCCATGAGTGAGCCGGATCGTCTGGTGATCGACATCGCCGACGCAAAGGTCGGCAGCTCGGCGGCAGAGGTCGAGGTGGCAGGTCTCGTCAGTGCCGTGGACATCGAGTCTTTCGACGACGGCCAGGGAACCATCACTCGCGTGAAGCTGACCCTGACCGGTCCGGTCGACCACACCGTTCAGGCCAACGGCTCTCGCATCAAGGTGCAGCTCGCGGCGCGTGCGGCAAGCGCAGATCCCATGGCGGCGGCCCTGAGCGGCGGCGGCAGCGGTGAGGCCACGGCGACCACGTCTGCTGAATCAGCGGTCGCCACGGACACCTTGGCGGACGACCGTCCCCTCAGTGGACCGTGCCTCTCCGGCTCCGGCTGCGCGGATGGCGATGTGCCCAACGGACCCTCCGTGCGCTCCATCGACTTCCAGAATCTGGACAAGGCGAGCCGCGTGGTGATCGGCACACGCGCCGGCGCGCCCTACACCACCTCGCAGCCACGCCCCGACCTGATCGTCGTGGACTTCCCGGGAGCATTCCTCCCTCAGAGTCTGGGTGGCAGTGGCCGCGTCCTCGATACCAGCCAGTTCCTGAGTCCCGTGCGCATGGTGCGCGCCTACCGCACCTCGTCTGGCGCCCGAGTGGCCATCAGCCTGCGGCGTGAGACCACGTTCAATGTGCAGGAAGGTCAGGGCGGACTCGTCTTCGTAGACGTCGCCATCCCAGCGGGCATGCAGGAGGAGATCGCCAGCTCCATCCAGCAGAGCAGCTCGGCTGCGCCCAGCGAGTCGAGCGATGGGCTCAACAACGCCTACCAGAGCGAGCTGCTCATCGGCTCGAGTGGCCGTACCTCCGACCCGCAGGCCGCCTTCGGTAGCGGCAGCGGTGCCAACGATCCGGCCTCGCTGTTGGGCATGTCCGGTGGGTTCAACTTCGACGGCGGCAGCGCGGCCACCATGGGCTTCTCGGGGCGCAAGATCAGCCTCGACTTGGTCAACGCGGACGTCCACAGTGTCTTCCGACTGATCAGCAACGTGTCCAACCTCAACATCGTCGCGGGCGACGACGTCACGGGTGACATCACGGTGCGGCTGCAGGACGTGCCGTGGGATCAGGCGCTGGCAGCGGTTCTCCAGGCCAAGGGTCTGGGCTCGCAGCGCTTCGGAAACATCCTCCGGGTCGCGCCTATCGAGACCATCAAGGCCGAGCAGCAGTCGGCCCTCGAGGCCAAGAGGGCTCAGGAAGAGCTCGAAGACCTCGAGATGTTGGTGCTCCCTCTCAACTACGCCACAGCGAGCGATCTGGTGAACCAGATCGGAGCCGTGCTGAGCAAGCGCGGCTCGGTCGAGGTGGATGATCGGGCGAATCAGCTCATCATCAAGGATGCGCAGGACACCCTGGCACAGATTCGGGAGCTGGTGCGTCATCTCGACAAGGAGACGCCTCAGGTACTCATCGAGGCCCGCATCGTGGAGGCCAACACGGCCTATACGCGCGCTCTGGGCATCCAGTGGGGCGGCGAGCTCGATGCCAGCACGCGTACTGGCTACTCGACGGGGCTGTTCTTCCCCAACGAGATCGGCACCCAAGGTGGTCTGAGCTTCGACGGTGAGTCCCAGTTCTACTCGGCCACCCAGGACAGTCTGCTGGTGGACCTCGGAGCCGATGGCTCCAGCTCGGCGATCAACTTCCACCTGGGCAGCATCCCCGGTCTGGTCGACCTCGATGCGCGTCTCTCGGCGATGGAGTCTGATGGCTACGGCAAGGTGGTCTCGTCACCCCGCGTCACCACCATCGACAACTCCGAGGCCTCGATCACGCAGGGGCAGCGGATTCCCTTCCTGTCGTCCTCTGCCGGTGGCACGAACGTCCAGTTCATCAACGCCTCGCTGGAGCTGACGGTCACGCCGCACATCACCAGTGACAATCAGGTCTTCCTCAACGTCTCGGTCACCAACAACCGTGCGGACTTCTCCCAGCTGGTGCAGGGCAACCCTGCCATCCAGATCAAGGAGATCAAGACCGAATTGCTCATCGAAGACGGCGAGACCTCTGTCATCGGTGGCGTCTTCGCTACCGAGGAGAGCGCGAGCCAGGATCGAGTTCCCGGTCTGCACGCCATTCCGTTGCTGGGTGCCCTCTTCCGGTCCTCGTCGCGGGCCATGAGCCGCAACGAACTCCTCGTCTTCATCACGCCGCAGGTCGTGAAGGTCAAGTCCGGCAGCTGAGGCCTTCGTGTCGGGTCCGTCCCGCGCGTCACTTTCCTCGCCGCTTGCGGTGGGTGGCTTCATGGGTGTGGGCAAGAGCACTGTGGCACGTGTGCTCGCCGCGCGCCTCGATCGCCCCTTTGTGGACCTGGACCGACGTGTGGAGGAGCACGCGGGGCGAACCGTGAGCGACATCTTCGCCCAGCAAGGCGAGGGGAGCTTCCGTGCCCACGAGCTCAGCGCTCTCACGGCCGCTCTCGGGAATCCCGAGGTGATCGTGGCGTTGGGCGGTGGCACCCTGCACCAGCCGGCCGCCCTGGCCCGCTTACGTGCCACCAACGCCCGGGTCTTCGTGCTGGCTCTCGACTGGGAGACCTGGCTGAGCCGTCGGGCGGCATTGAAAGCCGACGAGGTGGCCTCCCGGCCGCTGCTACACGATGCGGCCGCGCTGTTCGCCGCACGGACCGAGGGCTATGCCGAGGCTGGCGTCCAGGTGGACGTGCGCGGACTGGGCCCCGAGGCCGTCGTCGACCGCATCCTTGCACTGATGGAGGAGCCGTGAGGATCGCCGTGTCACTGGGGGAGGGCCGTAGCTACGAGGTGCACGTGGTCGCGGGTGGCCTGGGTGGACTCGGGGCCGCGGTGGCCGAGGTTCATCCACCGGGACCGTTGGTCCTGGCCGGACCCTCGCCCGTGGTGCGTCTCCATGGAGATGTTGCTCGGGAGAGCCTGGTCGCTGCCGGTTTTCAGGTGACCGCCCTCGGCGTGCCCGACGGCGAACGTCACAAGACCCTGGACAGCTGGCGTCTGCTCGTGGACGAGCTGATCGCCTTGGGGGTGGATCGCCGCACACCGGTGGTGGCACTCGGCGGAGGAGTCACCGGAGACCTGGTTGGCTTCGCGGCGGCGACCGTCAAGCGCGGCGTGCCGGTGGTGCAGGTTCCCACCACACTACTCGCCATGGTCGACAGCGCTGTGGGGGGAAAGACCGGTGTGAACACCCCTGCGGGCAAGAACCTCGTGGGCGCCTTCCACCAACCAAGCCTCGTCTACGCCGCCACCGACACGCTTCGCACGCTCGCTGGTGCCGAGGTGCGCTGTGGCCTCGGCGAGGTCGTCAAGCACGGGTTGATCCGCGATCGCTCCCTCTTCGAGCTCTGTCGGGAGGAGGCGAGAGGGATTCTCGATCTCGACGCCGAGCTCCTTCAGCACTTGGTGGTACGGAGCTGCGAGATCAAGGCGGCGGTTGTGGCCCAGGACGAGCGGGAGAGGGGACTTCGCGCCATCCTCAATTGCGGCCACACGGTGGGCCATGCCATCGAGACCACGCTGAGGCACGGCACACTGAGGCATGGAGAGTGTGTCGCCATCGGCCTGCTGGCGGAGGCTCGTTGGGCGGTGGCTCGTGGGGACTGTGCTGCCGATGTGCCAGCCAAGATCTTGGCCACCCTGGATGCGTTGGGTCTGCCGTGGAGTCCGCCTCGGTTGGACCGCGATCTCCTCCAAGACGCCCTGAGGCGCGACAAGAAGTGGGCCCGTGGTACACTCAGTACCGCAGTTTTGCTCGACATCGGAGCGGTGCGGCTCGACCGCATCGACCGCGCAGAAGCGCGACAGATGATGGACGAGCTCCCCCTTCCGAATTCCCCACCACCCGAGCCACCTCACCTCCAGGAGCCATGATGCGTACCTTGAGCGTTTTCGCGGTCGCCCTCTTGGGCTGCACCGATGGTGTGCAGGCCCCCTCCACTGCCCGCATCGACGCGCCGGACGACTACGAAGTCAGCTGGAGTGCGGCGGTAAACGGTGCGCAGGATGGCTATGGCCTGTGGCTGCTCACCGACTTCTACGTCTACGACATGGAACGGGGCGTGCCGCTGGAGAAGATCCAGGTGGAGCTGTCCTCCGGCTGGAACGGCCTGTACATCCTGCCCGAAGAGGCCGTGCAGCTCGTCGATCCGCCCGAGCTGCCGCCTGATGTGACCAGCCAGTCCGACATCGTGGAGTACTGCACCGATGATGACGGCAACTTCGACAACTCCGAGGAGTGGTGCAGCTGGTACTGGGACGAGAGCGCTGGAGAGTTCTACGAGTTCGGCTCCGACTACGCCGACGCGGGCGGGTACTCGCCGAACTACGCTTCCATCCTGACCGACAACCGCGGCCTCGCGCGGGCGTACCTG
>JAERSX010000938.1 GCA_016845285.1 Deltaproteobacteria bacterium
CCCCTCGCCCACCTTCACCCACCGAATGCTCTGGCACTCCCGCGCCCATGACGACCCTGGGCACCGCTGGCTACGCCGCACCCTGCGGGCCGCCGTCGACGCCCTGCCTCAGCGTGTCGTCCGGACGGGCTGAGCGCGCAGCCGCTCGATGCAGTGCTTCGCCATGGCACGGGCCTCCGCCCGCAAGGTGGGATCGTCGGCATCACCACACAGGGCGTGGGCGGCGGCCTGCCAGGCCGAGACGAGATCGCGCAGCGACGCACGGGTGGGGGACACCTCGGGGAGAGGTTCCAGCAGCGCCTCGACCACGAGACCTGGCTCGCCGAGGACCGCGCCGGCCCAGCCCAGGGCCGCAGCAGCCTCGCAGCGATGCATGTCGTGAGGTCGCTCGAGGGTCTCGCGGAGGACACGCTGTGCAGGTGCCAGGGCTGTCCGGGGTCGTCCGCTCGCGAGGGCGGACAGGGCCGACTGGACCAGGGCGGTGCGGACCCAAGGTGATCCGACGGCGTCGAGCGCCTGCACCGCCTGTTCGGCAAGTCGCTCTGCGTCGGCGGTGTCTCCCTGCAGCCGGCGCGCCTGCGAGAGAGTTGCCCGGAAGCTGGCAGCGTTCAGGGGCGAGCCCACGCCCTCGGCCCGCTCGATGGCGCCGCGGAGCCAGGCCTCGGCATCGTCAGGCACGCCCCGCTCCAGGGCGATGGCGCCACGGAGGTACCAGGCCAGAAAGCCTGTCTGCTCGAGGAGCTGACCGAGGATGGCTTCGGCCACCTCCAGCTGACCAAGCCGTGCCAGGGCCATGGCGCGGTAGCCGAGCATCAGGGCATTGCCGCTCTCCCCAGCCAGGCGACCAGCAAGTGCCGCGGCCGCATCGAAGTGACCGAGGTCGATCTCACACTGGACCACCACGCGCCCAGCGTTCAGTGCGAGCTCCGTGTGTCCTCCCGCCAGGGCAAGCTCACGCGCCTCGGTGGCCAGGGTCAGCCCCTCGGCCGCGTCTTCGTTGATGCGGGCGATGCGTGCCTGCGCGTAGCGAACCTTCACGCGCTCGACCGACTCGGCGGAGACCCGCATGCGGTCGAGTGCTTCGAGAGTGGCCTCACACAGACCCAGCGCGCGGGTCCGATCACCCGCGTAGATCACCGCCTGCACAGCCGCAGGGAAGCCGTCGATCACAGCCTGATCCTGCCGAGCTCCAGCTCGATGGAGCAGGAGCTCGGCGAGGTCGGGCTGGTCCTCGGCAGCCAGGGCCTCGGCGCAGGCGGCGTGGGCCGACCCGAGACGGAGCCCCCGTCGACACTCGTCCACCAGCGCTTCACGGAGCATGCTGTGGCAGAAGCGCCAGCACCCCTCACCCTCGGGCTTCACCAGCGCCTGCCGCACCAGCTCCGCCCAGAGCTCGTGTGGCACCGGAGCACCGGCCACTTCGCACGCGCGTGCCCAGCGGTCGACATCGACGGGATCACCGAGCACAGCAGCCAGCTCGAAGGCCACGCGGGCCGCCCGATTGACCACCAGGCTCGACAGGCGCAGTGACCAGACCTGGGCGATGTCACGAGGGAGAGGTGGGGCATCCCGGACGAGGCGGTATCCCTGGGGCCCGGCCTCGAGCAGGCCGCGGCGGGCCCAGTCTCGTGCCAGCTCCAGGGCGAAGAGGGGGTGGCCGCGGCTTCGCTCGCCCAGCGCAGCCGAGAGCTCGGGCGACAGGGAGACCACCGAGTCCAGCAGGTCTTCACGGGCACGGCGGGCCAAGGGACCGATGCGCAGGGTCTCGACCGCAGGATGGGCCGAGAGCGCTTGGAGTTCCGGCTGCAAGGACGCTGGCACGGCCTCGTCCCGGATGGCCAGCATGACCAGCGCGGGAAAGCCCAGGTCGAGGACCCTGCGGGCGAGCAGCCGACCCGCCGCGTCGCAGTGGGCCTCGTCCACCCACAGCAGCAAGGGCCGACCACCGCGACGTCGCGCGATGGTGCGCAGGGTCAGCGCGACCAGCTCGGCAGGCGGGGAACCGGGGGACAGCAAGCGGGCGACGTGGGCGGCCGTGTCTGGAGCCTCGGCCCCCTCGTCGAGCAAGGCCCGACTGAGACGCGCCTCCAGGCGAGCGCCAGAGAGTCCTTCCACCCGCCACAGCCGCCGCAACAACGAGACGAGGCCAGGCGCACCAGGGCCCCCGGTGCGCAAGCCCAAGACCACACCGAGCTCGCGCGCGCGGCGGTAGAGCCAGCCGCAGAGCGCACTCTTGCCGATGCCGGCGACTCCACGCACCAACACGGCACGCGCGCGCTGCTCGGCCGCAACGGCCCGCAGGAGAGACCACAGGGTCTCCTGCTCCCGCGACCGCCCGACCAGCGTGGGGCTACGAAGGGAGACGAGGCCGAGACCGAGGCCGTGATCGGTACGCGTACCGTGCCGGAGCTGCCACCGTGCCGGCACACTGGGCACGTCTTCCTCCGACAGCAGCTTGCGCGCGGGAGCCGCGAGAGGCTCGGTCCAGGTGCCCTCGAGATCGGGCACCTCCACACTCAGTGGTGCGGTGGTGCGGCGGAGCACACCGCCCCCAGGCTCGATGAGGGTGGGGACGTTGAGCACCCCCACCGCAGCAGGCGGCGCCGGATCCGAGCCCTGCGCTTCCAAGATCAAGCGCCGCAGACTCCGACGAGCCGCTGCTGCGTCCGCGGGCCGGTCCCGGGGCCGCACCGCCATCAGCGACCGGAGCCAGGCCTCGAAGCCATCGGGCACGCCAAAACGGGTCGCCAACGCGCCCTGCACGCCTGCGTGGTGGGCCGCCCGCCAGCTCGCCAGATCGCTGCCCTGGTGAGGCCAGGAGCCGCTCGTGGCCCACCACCCCAGCACTCCGAGTGCATAGAGATCGGTCCACGGCCCCTGCTGACGCCAGCTGACAGAGAATTGCTCGGGCGCCATGGTGGCCGGCGTGCCACCGCTCAGCGGGTTGTCTCGCGACGCGCGTTCCAGATCGAGGGCCAGGCCAAAGTCCGCGAGGCGAAGGCGGCCCTTGTCGTCGCGGAGCACATTGGCCGGCTTGAGATCGCGATGGACCACATCGCGGGCATGGGCGTGGGCCAGCGCACCCAGCAACACATCCAGCATGCCCCGGAGCTCTACCCATCCTTCCGGTGGGTCTTCGGCCAGCGTTCCTCCCTCCAGCAGCTCCATGGCCAGCCAGGGGGTGCCCACCGGTGACCCCACCCGATCGCCCACCGCGACCAGGCCGAAGTCCTCGACAGCGACGATCGCTGGATGGTGCAGGGCGGCGATGGCCCGCGTCGCGCCCAGGAAGGCAGCCGCGCGCCGCTCGGAGAGCTCCTTGTTGACCCGAAGGAGCTTCACGGCCACCACGCGCCCGCCCTGGGCCCGCCGGGCCGACCACACCTCGCCCATGGCTCCTCCGCCCAGGCGGTCGCGCAGAAGGAAGGGTCCGAGGCGGCTCATGGCGTCAGTCCCCTGCCCTTGGTTCCTGGGAGATGTTCTCGGCCAGCGAGAACATGGGCAGGTACAGACCGATCAGGATCATGCCGCCAGCGGTCATGACCCAACCGAAGGAGGCGATCACCACCAGCCGGCGCACAGCCAAGCGCACGGGCGCAACGACGGCCAGGCCCAAGGTGACGAAGGTGACCAGGCCACACAGCGGCGCGAACCAGCCGCTGAGCACCCACTGCGTGAGCACGGGCAGCTCACCGCCGAACTCGGCATACATGTCGTGAAGCGCAACCCCGACAGTCCAAGGGACCGCAAACAACGGCGAAGCCGCGAGCGCAGTGCTGGCCACGCCGAACCAATCGGCAAGGGTCAGGCCGCCTCGAGAGGCGACCGGCGGGACGGGCGCAACAGGCTCGCCTGGCGCCTCGTGCTCGGGTGGGAGGTCCACGGTGAGGCTCACGGTAGCGCAGGGAGCGCCACCGGGAGCTCAGCGTCTCCGAGGACCGCCGCGCCCCATCCACGGAGGGCGAGCCTTGCTGCCCTGCTGGGCCGTCCAGTACGGCGTGATCAGGTCGAAGCTGGCCCCAGGTCGATCACTCACGCGGAGCGGGCGGTCGTCGGTGTGAAGGCGAGCACCCGACAACAGCTCACCGGCGCTCTCACGGGCTGCGACCACCCGCTCGTCGGGCAGCTGATCGAGATCCTCCACACCGACGAGGCCGAACAGGCCACGCTCGACGAAGAACAGCGCCCCCTCGGGGAAGGACGAGAACAAGGTGGCGAGGTAGCCCGCCAGCGGCTCCGGCTCGGTGAGCGAGGCGGGGTTGAACTTCACGAAGAGCACGCCCCCAGGGGCCAGCCGTCGACGAGCTTCGGCGTAGAACTCGGCCGTGTAGAAGGTCGCTGAGGCCGTGCGCGGGTCGTAGGCGTCCACGGCGATGACGTCCCAGGTGCGCGCGTCGGCGCGAACGAACCAGCGCCCATCGCCATCGACCACGGTGAGCCGCCGATCGTCGAGGATGCCCTCGGTGCCGAAGTGGGGCAGCAGGCGTCGCATGTTGGGATCGAGCTCGACCACAACGAGCTCCTCGACGGTGTCGAGGGACAGGAAGGCCTCGGCCGTGGCGCCGGTCCCCAGCCCGATGGAGAGCACCCGCGCCGGCGCCTCGTGCAGCGCGGCTGGGCCGAGGGCACGCAGCGCATGGTCGTTGACAGGACCGGTGCGGTTGGCAGCGCCGATGCGGTGCCCCGAGCTCGTGAGGGCGCGATCGTGGCCACCGGGCCGACCGCTGACGAGCGTCGATCCCTGGCGACCCTCGAGCGCATCGATGACCTCCTCGAAGGGGGGGATCAAGCGTGCGCCGGCGACCGGCTCCGCACCCACCACCATGCCCACGCTCAGGCCGATCCCCACC
>JAERSX010000939.1 GCA_016845285.1 Deltaproteobacteria bacterium
GGCGCCACAGCGGGGGGCGGGTTCAGGTCTTCTTCCTTGCTGATGACTCGGTGGGGAGCCCCGTCGAGGCGCTCGTGAGGCCGGGCCGGCGCGTGCGCGAGGGTGAGTCGCTCGAGGTGCCAGGCGCAGGCAGCGTGACCCTGCTGGAGCGCCTGCACGGGGCCGTGTGGCGGGTGAGGGCGGACCCCAGTGCAGCGGTGCTCATGAGCCTCGTGGGCGAGGTCCCGCTTCCTCCGTACCTGGGGCGTGCGCCTCGCGAGGACGATCGCGACCGCTACCAGACCGTCTACGCTCGTCACGGCGGCGCGGTCGCAGCGCCCACGGCCGGCTTGCACCTGACGCCGACCCTGATCGAGGCCTGGCGGGCCCTGGGTGCTGAGGTCCACACCCTCACGTTGCACGTGGGGGCCGGCACCTTCCGCCCTCTCGAGGTCGACAACCTGGTGCGCGGTGAGCTCCACGAGGAGGCCTTCGAGGTCCCGGTGGAGACCGCCGAGGCCGTCGCACGCGCTCGGTCGGGGGGCGGCCGGGTGTTCGCCGTGGGTACGACGGCCACCCGTGCCCTGGAGTCGGCCGCCAGCCCTGACGGTCAGGTGCGCGTGGGTCCTGGCCGTACCCGGTTGTTCATCCAGCCGGGCTATCGCTTTTCCGTCGTGGACCGCCTGCTGACCAACTTTCACCTGCCCCGAAGCTCGCTCCTGAGCCTTGTGCAGGCCTTCGCTGGCCGAGCGCGGGTCGATGCCGCCTACCGCCACGCTGTGGCCGCCCGCTACCGTTTCTACTCGTATGGCGACGCCATGCTCCTCGACCGGGATCCCTCATGAGCAGCTCCATCTCCCTGCGTGTGGACGCCACCGCCGGCGCCGCCCGAACGGGGGTGCTGTCCACTCCGCACGGCGACGTACAGACGCCCGCCTTCATGCCAGTCGGCACCTACGGCACGGTCAAGGGCTTGAGCCCGCGGGAGCTCCGTGAAGTTGGAGCCGAGGTGGTGCTGTGCAATGCGCTGCACCTGTGGGTTCGCCCCAGCCACGAAGTCATCGGCAAGTTGGGGGGGCTGCACAGCTTCATGGCCTGGGATGGCCCCATCCTGACGGACTCCGGAGGCTTCCAGATCTGGAGCCTCCGGCACCTCTCGAAGGTCAGCGAGAACGGCGTGCGCTTCCGCGCTCCCCTGGATGGCATGTACCGGGTCATGACCCCGGAAGTCTGTGTCGAGATCCAGGAGACCCTGGGCGTGGACCTGGCCATGGCCTTCGACGAGTGCATCGAGTGGCCCGCCGACCGTGACCGAGTGGCACGCAGCACCGAGCGGACCACTCGGTGGTTGAAGCGCTGCATGGCGGCCCGCAGCAAGCCGGAGCAGACGGCATTGCTCGGCATCGTCCAGGGAGGCTTCTACGAGGACCTTCGGGTGGCGCATGCCCAGCAGATTGTCGACCTGGACCTCGATGCCTACGCCATCGGTGGCCTGAGCGTCGGTGAGCCGCGCGACCAGCTTCTCGACATGGTCGCCCGGACCACGCCCCACCTTCCAGCCGACAAGATCCGGTACCTCATGGGGGTGGGCTACCCCCTCGACATCGTAGAAGCTGTGCAACGGGGGGTTGACTTCTTCGACTGCGTGATTCCTACCCGGAGCGGCCGAACTGGACTGGTGTTCACCTCCCGCGGGCGACTCGTCGTCAAGCACGCGCGCTTCAAGGAGGATCAGCGCCCGTTGGACCCGGCCTGCGCGTGTTACACGTGCCGCTCTTTCAGCCGGGCATACCTCCGGCACCTTTTCCTCTCCAACGAGATCCTCGCCCCCCGGCTGCTGACCCTCCACAACGTCGCCCTCTACCAGCACCTGATGCACCGCTTGCGAGACGCGGTGCGCGCCGGAACCGACGCGTTGTCGACGCTCCGGAGCGAGGTCGCTGCCTGGACGGGGCCTCTAGAGGACTGAGCCGCAGCGGGATCTTGGAGCGTCCATGAACGCCGCCCATCTCGCTGCCGCCGCGCCCGACCCCGGGGGCCTTGCGCTCTTTCTTGCGCAGGCCGCGCCTGCCGGCGCCCCCGTAGGAGGGGGCCTGATGAGCAGCTTCACGATGATGGCTGTCATCGTGGCCATCTTCTACTTCCTGCTCATTCGGCCTCAGCAGAAAGAGCAGAAGAAGCATCAGGAACTCCTGACCACTCTGAAGAAGGGCGATCAAGTCGTCACTTCCGCGGGAATCCACGGCAAGGTCCATACCGTCAAGGACGACAGCATCGTCCTTGAGGTCGCCGACAAGATCCGCGTCACCTTCGACAAGCCGGCAATCAAGCGAAAGCTCGATGCCGAAGCGGGGGCCTGAGCCATGTCCGGAACCTGGTGGACCCGATTCAGCATCATCATCGTCGTCACTCTGTGGGCCTTCTGGTCCCTCATTCCCACCATCTTCGGCGAGTCGGCTCATTCCGCGCTGACCGATCAAGCCGAGAGTGCCTCCGAGGCCGCCGACGGCGGGTCCGCAGATGGCGAGGATGGTGTCGAGGGCGAAGAGGACGATGCGCCCTGGTACGACTTCGCCGTGCCCAAGGCCAAGATCAACCTGGGCCTCGACCTGCAGGGCGGCATCGACATGACGCTCCAGGTCGGCATCGACGAGGCCATCGTCTCGGCTGTCCATCGCGACATCAAGCCGCTGCGCGAGGCCGCCGAGCGTGACGGCCTCAAGCTCGCCGATGTACGGCGAGAGCGTGGCGAGCCGGTCATGCTCATCCAGCCTGCCGAGGGTGTGGGGCTTCAGGACGTGCTCGGCTTCATGGGCGCCAAGTACGACACCTTCGAGTACGACAACACCCGCACCATCGATGGCGCCGACTTCTACGCCTTCGTGCTGTCCGCCGAGCAGCAGGACTACATCAAGACTCGCTCGGTGGAGCAGGCTCTCGAGACGCTCCGGTCACGTGTTGACGAGACCGGCGTCAAGGAGCCGGCCATCGTCCGCAAGGGCGCCGACCGCATCAATGTGCAGCTTCCTGGCATGAGCAATGTCAAGCAAGCGGTTGCTGCCATCGGCACGGCCGCTGTGCTCGAGTTCATGCTCGTCGACTACGACGTCATGAAGGAGGGGGCCTCCCTCGATCGCGCCTTGCTCGACGCCGAAGCCACCCTCGAGGCCGAGGTCTACGACGACGATGACGGGCTGAGCGACTGGCTCGTGCGTCAGGGCCACCTGCCCCGCACCAGCAAGCTGATGTGGGAGTACGAGGAGAGCCCCGAAGGCAAGGTTCGGCAGAGCCCTTGGGTCGTCCAGGACGAGGTCATCCTCACCGGTGACGACATCAACGACGCCAACGTGTCCATGAACCAGTACAACGAGCCCTACACGGCCCTCGAGTTCAAGGCCCGCGGCTCCAAGAAGTTCTGCGACGTCACCACGGAGAACGTCGGTCGGCCCTTCGCCATCATCCTCGACGACGAGGTTCGCTCTGCTCCGACGATTCGCGAGGCCATCTGCGGAGGCCGTGCGAGCATCGAGATGGGCACCGGCGACTACAGCTCGGCACTTCAGGAGGCCAGCGTGCTCTCCCTGGTGCTGCGGACGGGCGCCCTTCCAGCACCTGTCACGGTCGGTGAGGTCCGGGTCGTCGGCGCCAGCCTTGGACAAGACGCCATCGACTCCGGACGCAAGGCCACTGTCGTGGGCTTCGGCTTCGTCCTGGTCTTCATGTCCGTCTACTACAAGCGCTCGGGCCTGGTGAGCGTCACGGCGCTCTGCCTCAACGTGGTGCTGGTCATGGCGCTCCTGGCCACCGCCGGGGCCACTCTGACCCTACCGGGCATCGCGGGAATCGCGCTGACCGTCGGTATGGCCGTCGACGCCAACATCATCATCTACGAACGAATCCGCGAGGAGATGCGCCTCGGCAAGAACTCGCGCGCATCCGTCGACACTGGCTTCGACCTGGCCTTGTGGGCCGTCCTCGACGCAAACATCACCACCTTCATCGCTGGCGTGGTGCTCTACAGCTACGGCACCGGCCCCATCAAGGGCTTCGCTGTCACGCTGATGATCGGCATCAACACCACCCTGTTCACCGGCATCTTCGTGTCCCGCACGCTGATGGACCTCATGACGCGCCGGGCCTCTGCCCGCCTGTCCATCTGAGCCCGGCGGAGCCCCAATGAATCTCGTCAAGCCAGGGACCAAGATCGACTTCGTCGGCAAGCGTAAGTACGCCGCCGTCGCTTCGGTCATCATGGTCCTTGTCAGCATCACGCTGTTCTTCGTCAAGGGCCCCAACTGGGGCATCGACTTCACCGGCGGCACCGAGCTCCACCTCGAGTTCACCGAGCCCGTCGAGATCGGTGAGGTCCGCTCTGCGCTCTCACAGCTCGACCTGAGCAACGATGCGGTGCAGGGTGTCGGGGGCCCCGAGGAATACGAGTTCCTCGTGCGGATCCAGGATCCGACCTTCGGCACCGGTGGCATCCAGACGGAGGTCAGGGACGTTCTCGAGGGTGAGTTCGGCTCTGGCTGGATCGCCGAGTCGGCCTTCGACGCTCAGGTCGGAGCCAGGCTCCAGATCCGCTACACCGGTGAGCCGGTGCCCATCTCCAAGATCCAGCAGGTGGTGAAGCCCCTCGACGGCGCGAGTGCACGCGATGCCCTCGACGACAACACCATCTACGTCGACCTTCCTGGCCTCTCCTCGCGCATCGAGGACACGCTGCGGGGCACGCTGGGTGACCGTGACTTCCGGGTCCTCAAGGTCGACTCGGTGGGCTCGAAGGTCGGTGGCGAGCTGCGTCGTCAGGGCTTCATCGCCATCATGGCCACCCTGGTCCTCATCCTGGTCTACGTGGGCTTCCGCTTCGACCTGGCCTTCGCGCCAGGCGCGGTCATCGCCCTGTTCCACGACGTCACCATCGTGGTCGGCATCTTCGTCATCATCGGGCACGAGTTCAACCTGCCGATGATCGGTGCCCTGCTGACGATCATCGGGTACTCGCTCAACGACACGATCGTCATCTACGACCGCATTCGCGAGAACATGCGGAAGTACCGACGGCGAGACATCGCCAACCTGATCAACGGCTCCATCAACGAGACGTTGGCCCGGACCATCGCCACCTCGCTCACCACCATGTTGGCCATGGCCGCGTTCCTGGTGCTCGGTGGCCCGGTCATCGAAGACTTCGCCCTGGCCATCATGCTGGGTGTGATCTTCGGTACCTACAGCACGGTCTTCGTGGCCAGCCCCACCATCCTCGTCATGCAGGACCTTCGCCCCACCCTCGCCAAGATCGTGGCCCCCATGGCCGCTGCCAGCTCCGAGGAAGGGGAGGACACGCCCCAGACCGCTGCCGCCCGTCGCCGCGAGGAGCGAAAGGCGCTGCGCAACTCCGCGGGTCCCGAGCTCGGTGGTTAGCGCTCCGGGCTAAGGGTGTCCGAACCGCGGTCTCTGACCCATCCAACCGGCCCCACTGCTTGATCTTTTTCGCATCCTGCCCTTAATTGGAGGGTACCTCGTACCGGCCGTTGGCCGCGAGGCCCTTGAGGTGATCAGACACCGATGACGAAGTCCGAGCTCATCGACGCCCTCGCCGAGTCCCGCAACATTCCGCGTCGCACTGCCGAAGAGGTGGTGAACGTGGTGTTCGACGGCATGCGCGAGGCCCTGGTCGAAGGTGGCCGCATCGAGATCCGCGGCTTCGGCAGCTTCAAGGTGCGCCAGTACAAGGGGTACATCGGCCGCAACCCGAAGACTGGCCAGCCCATCACCGTCCGCCCCAAGCGCCTGCCGGTGTTCAAGGTGAGCAAGATCCTGAAGGCCCAGGTCGAACGCGGGTCGGTAGACGGTTGACCGTCTCACGGCTGCTGGTGGCGCTCCTTGGCACAGGCATCCTGGCGGCCACGGGGTTCCTGGCATCAGGTGGGGTGGCTCGCGCGGCCGACCTGTATGTGAACGGGGTGAGGGCCGACGGCCTCACGAGCTTCGAGTTCGTCGACGTCGCTGTGCGCATAGATGGCAAGGGCAACGTCTGGATCGACGCGCCCACCTACCGAGTAG
>JAERSX010000940.1 GCA_016845285.1 Deltaproteobacteria bacterium
GTCCGAGGTGTTGTCCACGAAGCCGCTCGGCTGGTCGCAGGCCGTGGTGGTGAAGAGGCTGCCACCGTAGCCATCGGAGTCGGCGTCGCCGTACCAGGTGGTGGCATCGGTGGCGTCGCTCTCGTCGACGTCTCCGTCGCAGTCGTCGTCGATCTCATTGCACAGCTCGTCGGCATCGGGGCTGACGTCGCGGGTCCCATCGTCGCAGTCGTCGGCGTTGTCGGTGTAGCCACTCGGCTGGTCGCACGCGGCCATGGAGCTGTCGACGTCGCCGTAGCCATCGCCATCGTCGTCGGCGTACCAGGTGGAGGCGTCGGTGGCGTCGTCTTCGTCGATGGTGCCGTCGCAGTCGTCGTCCTCGCCATTGCAGGACTCGTCGGCCCACGGGTGCACATCGTCGTCGCCGTCATCGCAGTCCGTGGCGTCGGTGCCGTAGCCACTGGGCTGCTCACAGGCGGCCGTGCTGCTGTCGGGGTCGCCGTAGCCGTCCCCATCGCCGTCGGCGTACCAGGTGCCCGCGTCGATGGCCTCGTCTTCGTCGACGGTGCCATCGCAGTCGTTGTCGATGCCATCGCACAGCTCGTCGGCGGCTGGGTTCACCTCGGTGAGGGTGTCGTCGCAGTCGGTGGCATCGGCGGTGAAGCCCTCGGGGGCCTCGCAGGCGGCAGTGGTGCTGTCGAGATCGCCGAAGCCATCGGCGTCGGAGTCGGCGTACCAGGTGGCTGCATCGAGGGCGTCGTCCTCGTCGACGGTGCCGTCGCAGTCGTCGTCGGCGCCGTTGCACCACTCATCGGCGCCCGGGTACACGCTGGCCTCGCCATCGTCGCAGTCGGTGGCATCGGCCACGTAGGCATCGCCAGGATCGCAGCTGTCCAGGACGGCGTCGGGATCGCCGTAGCCGTCGGCGTCGGCGTCGGCGTACCAGGTCTCCACGAGGTCGTCGTCGATCACACCGTTGCAGTCGTTGTCGAGGTCGTCGCAGCGCTCGGGAGCGCCCGGGTAGGTGTCGGCCTCGGTGTCGTCACAGTCGAAGTCGAGGCCCGAGCTGGCCGGGTCGGCCACGTGACCGGGGGGAGCCTCACAGGCATCGACGGACACGGCCTCATCGCCGTAGCCGTCGGCGTCGGCGTCGGCGTAGAAGACGCTCTGGACGCCCTCGTCGACCTCGCCATTGCAGTCGTTGTCGATCCCGTCGCAGAGCTCGACCTCGCCGGGGTTCACCGCAGCGTCGCCATCGTCGCAGTCTTCGGTGTCGGGCCAGCCGTCGCCGTCCTCGTCGACCGTGGGCGTGTAGCCGATCTCGCCGACGTCACCGTCTTTGTCAGCGCCACGGCAACCGAGGACCAAGGCACCGAAGAGCCACAGGGAGCGCGTGTGCATCGGAGTCTCCGTGCCACAGGGTAGCGCAGCGACCTCGGAGCCCACCGTGTCGAGGCCCTCGACCTTCCCTCCGCGCCGGCTCACTCGGCAACGACCACGAAGACCACGACCTCGGCGTAGGCGACGAGGCTCCGAAGAGCGACGACCACAGTGACAGCGAAGCCGAACGGCTAGACGACCTCAACGTCCAACCCACGATGCGCCCACAGCTGAGCTACCCTCTGGCCCCCCGGAGATGTGATGGCCCTCGCAAATCCAGTGCTACCCGAACGGTACGTGCCCTGGCCTAGCCTGGACCGGGCTCTGCTGGGCCGCGGGGGCGCCAGCGAGGTCTGGCGGGTGCGGGACCAGGACCTCGGCGTGCTCGTTGCCCTCAAGGTCCTCCGCCGCGAGGGTGCGCGCTTTCAGGCTCGTCTCGAACGTGAAGCGGCCCTGTCGGCTCGGATCCTGCATCCGAAGGTGGTCGGCGTCCACGACATCGGCCGCACGCCTCAGGGCCACTCCTACATCGCCTTCGCCCTGGCCAGCGACGGCAGCATGCTCGACCTCGGCTCCCGTCCGCTGCCTTGGCCCGACCTCAAGGAGATGCTGGTCGATCTGCTCGAGGCCCTGGCCGCCTGCCACGCACGCGGGATCCTCCACCTCGACGTCAAGCTCAGCAACCTGTTGCTCCATCGCGCGCCACCCACGGGCAAGCGTGTGCTCTGGCTGGCCGACCTGGGCGTGGCCCGGGCCCGCTTCGACGACGAAGATCAGAGCGTCATCGGCACCGTCAGCTACATGCCACCCGAGCGTCTCACGGGCCAGCACCACCTCTGGCAGCCGAGCTCGGACATCTTCAGCGTGGGCGCGGTGCTCTACCGCATCCTCGTTGGAAAGCTGCCCTTCCCGGCCAACGATCCCGCCGAGGGTCTTGCCCAGCGTCAGCGACCGCCCGAGAGCGTGAAGATCCGGGCCGGCTACGTCGTTCCCCCCGGCCTCGACGAGCTCGTGCTCGCCTCACTCCAGCCAGATCCCCGCAGCCGCTTCGACCTCGCCGCGGACTTGCTGCGCGCACTCCACTCGCTGCCGCCCGCCGACCAGCCCGTTCCCTCACCGGTCAACCCCGCCGGGCGGCCCCTGCGTTCAGCCCCAGGTGTGCCTGTCTGGTTCCGCCCCGCCCCGATCGCGGTGCCGCTGCCACCGCCCACACCCACCGTCCACCGACGCGTCCCGCAAGCGCCTGCACTCCTCGTCCACCGGGAGATCCCGCTCGTGGGCCGCGACCGCGAGCTGGCCGCCCTCTGGAGCGCGGCCAACCGGGTGCGCACAGCCCGCCGGGTCCACGTGGTGCACCTCACCGGCCCCCGAGGCTCCGGCCGCACCCGTCTCGTCGAGGAGTTCACCCGGGCCGCCGAGGAGGCCGGTGTGGGCGAGGGCTTCCAGGTGCAGTACGCCGTGGCCGACGGGCCCAACTTCGGCCTGCGCGGAGCTTGGCGACGCATCGCGCCCCCACCCGTGAGCGACCGCGAGCGCGACCACCGCAAGTACCCTCAACAGCTCGCCACCACGCTGGCGCGCGATCGCCGCACCCGTCTCGACAACGCCCTGCCCGACGCGAAGATCCTGGCCCGCTGGATCCACCCCCACGGTGCCGAGCCACCGAGCGACCGCAGCTATGCACGGTCCGGTCTCATCGAGATGCTCGAGCACCGCAGCTGGCGCGGACTGTCCTGGCTCTGGTTCGACGACCTGCACCTCGCCGACGTCAACGATGACGCCTGGGTCATCCTCGAGCAGCTCATGGGCCTCGAGGCACCCGTGCTCGTCATCGCCGGCACCAGCACCGAGGCCCTGAGCCCCTCACTCCTGGAGCTCCAGGCGCGCCATCCCGAGCGCTTCCAGACCCTGACGCTCGAAGCCCTGGTCGGCTCCGATGCCGATCAGCTGGCACGCACCTACCTGCCCCTGCACAGCCAGCTCGTCTCCGACCTCGTGTCCACGACCGCCGGCAGCCCGCAGTACATGAAGGCGCTGCTGCTCCACTGGACGCGAGCAGATCTGCTCCAGCAGGTACGTGACGAAGACCACACCGAGCCTGTCTGGACCCGAGCTCCCCACGCCCCGCCACTGCCCGTCGACCGCGCCGCATTCGCCCGGCGCCTGGTCGAATTCACCGCACGACGGGCCCCCGAGCTCCTCGAGCCCCTGTTGGTCGTGGCCCTGGCTGGCCGTGGTACCCCCGAGGCCGTGCTGAGCGAGGTCATCGGCCCGGAGCTCGACGCACTCATCGTGAGTGGCCTGGTCGCCCTGGAGGGGGGCGCGCCGGTGCTTGTGCCTCCTGAGCTCGAGGCCGAGCTGCCGCGCTTCAGAAAGGACACCGCCCAGATCCAGGAGCTCCATGGGCGCCTCGCCCAGGCCTGGGTGCGAGAGGGCGAAGACGATCCCCTGGTGCAGGTCCGAATCGGCCAGCACCGAGCCGCCGCCGGCGATCTGGCCAGCTGCGTCGAGCCCCTCGATCAAGCTCTGGCCTCGCTGGAGCACACCCTGCCGGTGCCCGAGCTGGCCAAGCTGGGCGCCCTCATGCGCCGGGCCACCGCCGGTACCGGTCGGGAGAGCAGCGAGGCCTGGGCTCGCGCCACACGGGTGCTCTCTCGTGCCCACGGACGCGCCGGCAACCTGGACCAAGCCCTGGTCCTCGACGCCGAGCTGGAGGCGGCCACTCTCCAGCCCGGCGAGCGCATGCTCTCGGCCTGCCTCCATGCCGAGCATCTCGCCGAGCAGGCCGGCCCCGCCCAGGCCCTGAGCCGCTTGGCCAGCGTGCAGGACGAGGTCCCCGAGCTGCGGCCGGAGCTCCGCTCTCACTTCCACACCACGCGCGCGCTCTGCCTCGCCGAAGCACTCCACACCGCCGATGCCCACGCCGACATCCAGGCCGCCCTCGCCCAGCAGCCACCTCCCGAGGTCGAGACCCGCGCGCGCCTGCTCAGAGCAGAGCTGCTGCAGTGGGCCGACCCCTCGGTGGCCTGGCACGAGGCCCTGCGCACCATCGAGGTGGCCCGCGATCACGGCCTGTTGCGCGAGGAGATCGCCGCCTGGGGCATCGCAGGCGCCAAGATGGCCCAGCTCGGTCAAGCCGAGGCGGCCGTCGCACGCATGGACGCAGGGGTGGCCCGGCTGCGCGCCCACGGCGATCGCTTTGCGGCCGCTGGCGCACTGCTCCAGAAGGGCGACGTGCTCCGAGCCACTGGCCTCCACCACGGGGCACGCGCCGCCTGGACCCAGGGCATCGCCGAGGCCGGAGGACACGCGGTCTCCGTGCGAGCCCAGGGCCACCTGCGCCTGGCCGCCCTGGCGGTTTCGATGGGCGACGCAGACTCGGTGAGGCACGAGCTCGAGGCCCTGCACCAGGACGCCTCCCCCCGCACCCAGGCAGCCTGCGCCTTGCTGGAGCCCTGGCTGGCCCTGCACGACAACACGCCCGCCGATCCCCCCTTGGCGGCCACCGTGGCTCAGGTGGCCCAGCTCGGGCTCGACGGAATGGTGCTCGCCCACGGTCTCGTCGACGCGCTGACCACCGCCCGCCGCACCCGCGAAGCCGATCGGGTGCGGCAGGTGTTGATCTTGAGCAGCCGGGTGCTGGGAATCCCTGCAGGATTGGGTCAGCAGGCCAGCTGACGCCTCAGCCCGAGAAGCTCCGACTCGGCCTCAGGTCTCGCCGCTCTCGTCGCCCGTATCTGCAGCCCGCTCCAGCGCCCGGACCCGCTTCAACAGCTCCGGAAGCCGCGGCAGCGCAGCCGCGACCCGCCGGGCCAGGCGAATGGGCAGGGCGGGGGCGCCGAACACCGTCTGTCCGGACGCGATCACCCCGTGAATTCCCGATCGAGCACCCAACCGGGCTCCATCCCCGATGCGGGCATGATCGGCCACGCCCACCTGCCCCCCCATCATCACGCCCGCGCCGACCTCCACGCTGCCCGACAGACCGCTCTGCCCGGCGATGAGCACGCGGGGCCCCAGCCGACTGTTGTGGCCGATCTGCACGAGATTATCGAGCTTGCTGCCGGCTCCGATGCGGGTCTCGCCCAGGAACGCCCGGTC
>JAERSX010000941.1 GCA_016845285.1 Deltaproteobacteria bacterium
CCCTGCGCTTGCCCAGCGTCGTCGCGGGCACCTTGTGTGTTCCTGCTGCGGCCTGGCTGGCACACCGGCTGTACGACAAGGAGGCTGGCACGCTGGGGGCCTGGCTCGTCGCCACCGCTCCTTTTCTGGTGCTCCTCGACCGCGAGGCGCGTGTCAACAGCCTCCTCGACCTCGTGATCCTGGGCCTCCTGGCAGCCACCTTGAGTGGCATCGGCCGCGATCTGCGGTGGACTCGGCTGGCCTTTCTCGCAGCGGCCGCGGTTCAGCTCCACGTCTTCGGCTACCTCGCGGTGGCCACCGCTTTTCTCTGGGTGCTGATCCGACGGGACGAGGGCCTGACCCTCCGCCTGAGCGCACTGGCTGTCGGCGTGGCCACCGCCATTCCTTGGTGGCCCACTCTGTTCCGCCAGGTCGAGGAGTTCAGCGCAGACCCCTGGTACCTCCCTCCCTCCTGGGACACGGCTGGCTGGCTGCTGTGGGAGCTGAGCGCGCAACAGGCCGGCATCGTCGGGGTCATCGGCATCGGAATGGTGCTGGGGCTGGCCCGTCTGAGTTCCCCCGGCCACGGACTCCTGGCCGTGGCGGTCCTGGTCTTCTTCGCGGTGCCACAGGTGCTCTCGGAGGTGGTGGCGCCGGTCCTCAGGCCCCGCAACGTCGCCGTGGTGGTGCCTCTGCTCTGCGTGGTCGCCGGGGCAGGCTGGCGCGCTGTCGGTCCCCGGTCGAGTGGGCTGGCCCTGGGCTCGCTCGCTGTGGTGCTCTGCGCCCTGAGCAGCCACGGAAGCAAGCTCGACCCTCCCCACCGAGAGGACTGGCGGGAGGCGGCAGCCATCGTGGCCGCGGGCTGGAGGCATGGAGATGTGGTCCTCGCCAACCACGCACAGCTCTGGCGCCACTATCTGCCCCGAGCGATCTACCCCGCCGAGCTCGGTGGACCGGTTCCCGATGGCGTGCAGCGAGTGTGGCTGCTCGTGGGTCACGATGCGCCGGGGCCCGGCCTGGGTAGGCTGGACACCCTCGGGGACACGGTCTTCGTGGCCTACCACCGACGTGCGACAGCCGCCCTGGCCATCAGGGCCTGGTCACCCCTGTCGCTGGACGGGCACGAGCTCCCTGCGCCATCGAGTCGTGACGACGACGGGCTCCACCTGTACTGGAACGCCACCATCCGGACCCGACCCCTACGGCTCATCGGTCGCTGCGAGCTCGGAATCACGGGCTGGGGCGAGGCTGCGGCTGGCGTGGAGCCGAAGCTGCATGCCCAGATCCATGCCGGCGAGGAGCTGATGGCGGAGACCTGGTGGGACCTCGGCGCCACCTCCGCACGTCACTCTCTTCCTCCCCTTCCAGCGGGGCTCGAGAACACGGAGGTGCGGCTGTCCCTCTCGTTGATCAACGACGATCAGGCCTCACTCCCCGAGGGGGTCACCGAGGACCGAAACGCCCACATCGAGGCCATCCTGACGCGCTGTGCTCCCTGAACCCGCTGTTGGGGCAGCAGCGCCCGATGAGCCCGTCGCACATGTCCGGATCGATCTGGAACACGCTGTCCAGGTCGCTGTGGCGCGGAGTGGGTGGTTGTTGTCAGCCGGAGAGCGCCAGATCTTGGCCAGATGGTGGGGCCTGTCGCCTGAGGCGCGCAGTCTCTATGCTCGCTTGCGACCTCGTCGTCCGCTGCTCTTCCGGGTCGAGGATCTGAACTACGCTGAGGTGCCGGACGCACCAGCGGCAGCGACCGAGCTGGTGGACGCAGAGCTGGCCTTGGACGGTCGAGCCGGGCTGGCCCCCTCCGTCCAGGCGACTGTTTGGACCGTTCCCATGCTCAAGGCACGCGCCCGCGAGCTGGGCCAGCCACGCAGCGGACGCCGGGCCGATCTGGTCGAACGGCTCAGTTCCATCCCTGGGGCCTTCGAGGGGCCGAGGGTGCTCTTCCCCCTCGCGCGCCCTCTCTTCGATCGACTGGTTCGGCTGTACCTTCATCGCAGCAGCTCTGATCTGTCGGAGGCGGTCGTGGAGCGCATGGGGATCCGCGTCTACCCGCGGTACACGCCCGGTTGGGGTGCTGGACCCTTCCCCGATCGGGAGGCACTGCGGGCCTACGAAGACTGTCTGCGCAGAGCGTCCTCGATAGATGGTGAAGCCGTGATCGCCGAGGTCGACGCAGCCATCGAACGCTTGGAGTCACGGCCCCCCGTGCCCCCTCTACGCAGGCGATTCAGCCCCCGACGCTTCGATGAGGCCATCGCCTTCGCTGGGGCTCAGGGCATCGAGCGTCGCGGTGAGCTCGAGCGGGCCGCGGCTCTGTACGCACGGCTCCTGGCCGCGAACGTGGACCGTCCTCACCGCGTGCGCCTACGGCTGGCTCGCTGTCTGGGCCGACTGGGGCGTCCCGACGAGGGCTTGAGTCACTGCCTGGCGTCCCTCGAGGTCGCACCTCCGTCCGCCAGGCCTGGCTTGGCTCGGACCGGCCGTCGCCTCGCCCGACGTGCCAGACGACCTTGGCGTCCCCTGCCCCCACTCCACAAGGCGCCCGTGCGCACCCTGCATCTCGAGGGAGCCCCTGGGGAGGCCCGCCGTCCCCTCTACAGGACCCAGGGGGGGGCCGTCCCGGTGGAGCACGCCGTCATCGCGTGGCTTGCCCAACGGGGTCGCCGTGCACTCCATGCCGAGGCAAGCCCCTGGTCCACCCTCTTTGGGCTGATGGGCCATCGGCTGCTCTTCGCGGCCGTACCAGACGCTCTCCCCGGGCCATGGATGCGGCGTCCCCTGGACCTGGGTACCCCCGCCTTTCGACCGGCTCGGGCCGGCCTCGTGGATGCCTGGCTCTCGGAGCTGAGGGGTGGAGGTGGGCCGGCGCTCCTCGAGCGTGAGCTCGCTGCTCACGGAGACGAGCTCATCGCCGGTGTTGACCTCGACCGCACTCCCCCTGACGTGCTGCGCGCGTTGGCCTCCGCGCTGCCTGGTCCCGCGCTGGCCGGGCTCCTGGAGCCCTTCCTCGACGTCGGCCACCGTGCCGGGCGCGGGTTGCCAGACCTCTGCCTGCTCCCAGGTCCGGCGGTACACGATAGCGCTGCGCTGCCCCACCATGTGGCAGCAGACCTCACGCTGATCGAGGTGAAGGGTCCAGGCG
>JAERSX010000942.1 GCA_016845285.1 Deltaproteobacteria bacterium
GCCGACGACTTCCCCAGCATCTTGGCGGCGAACTCCAGCGACACCTTGTTGCTGCCACACATCGTGCTCTCCGGGCCCACCTACAACGCCCGCTTCGGCAGTCAGGTGGTCCGCGTGGGAGACAACGGGCAGCTCCCCGCCATCATCGACGGCACCATCTTCGAGTCGTCGGACATGCCCGTCACCCTGCCAGACGAGGGAGCCACCACCCTGGTCGATGCCTTTCTCCGCGAGCAGGCCGCCGCACGTGCGGCACTGGGACGAGCCGGACAGCCCGGAGAGATCGACATGCGCTTCGCCCAGGTGCTGGAGCAGGCCACCGGCCTGGGCGACTCGGTGGCCGACATCGACCTCACCGCGACGAGCAACGCTGGCAAGGCAGCGGCGGCCGTAGAGCTCCTCGCGAGCGGGCACAGCCGCTGCGCCCTCATCGAGCACCTGGGCGAATTCGACCAGAGCTGGGACACCCACGCCTCCAACCAGGCACAGGGCGCACACTTCAACCGCTACTTCGAGGTGGTCAACGCCATCATCGAAGACCTCGCCTCCAGGCCCGGCCACGAGGCAGAGACCCTGCTCGACGAGGTCACCCTGGTCTGCTTCAGCGAGATGGGCCGATTCCCGAAGCTCAACGGGCAGATGGGCAAGGACCACTGGCCCTTCACCTCGGCGATGCTGGTGGGCGCAGGTGTGAACGGTGGACGCGTGGTCGGCGCCTTCCAGGACGACCTGACAGGCGCGGGCGTAGACCTGGCCTCTGGAGAGCTGTCCGACTCCGGCGAGCGCCTCAACGCAGGACACCTGGGCGCGACCTTGCTGGCCATGGGTGATGTCGACCCCGCAGAGTTCACGAGTGTAGATCCCATCGCAGGGGTCTACGCAGACTGACCGCGCCCGCTGCCGATGAGCTTAGGGTTGTCCCATGACGAGTGTTGAAGAGTTGGACGCTACGCGGTCGCTGGTGCAGCAGGGCTCCCTGGTGTTGTGCGAAGAGGTTGGCCGGGACGGGGCCCAAGGGCGCACCCTGATGGGCCTGGAACAACGCATGGAGACCGCCGAGCGGCTGGCCGCCATGTTCGGCGGTTCCTACGCGGCCCAGGTGGTGTTCGTGACGGCCTTCCCCGACATCGCCACCGAAGAATTCGCCATCGCCCGGTCCATGGCCTCTCGACTGACCCGCTGCCAGCAGATGGTGGTCTGTCCCACGCGTCACCGCTCGGTCCAGCGGGCGCTGGATGCAGTCCGCGGAGCTCGCGGGGCCCGCATCCTGATGGTGGTGCCCACCACCGACGGGATCGCCCACAGCTTGATGCGTGAGCCAGCGGTCGCCGCGCTGGAGCGAGCTCGGGAGACCCTCCTGTTTGCCCTCGATCATGCCGACGGGGTGGCCATCGATATTGCCCTGGTCGATGCTCCCCGCGCAGACCCGGGCCTCCTGGCTGAGTACGCCAACGTCTTCACCGAAGACGGCGCCAGCGCCATGATGCTCTGCGACACCGTGGGGAGCAGCGCGCCCGCTCAGACGTCCCAGCTGTTCGCCACCTTGCGTCGGCGCTGTGACGCAGGGGTGGTGTTGGGAGCCCACTTCCACAACGACCTCGGCCTGGGACTCGCAAACACCCTGGCCGCCATGGGGGAAGGCGTTCGCTACATCGCGAGCTCGCTGCTCGGGCTCGGGGAGCGGTCCGGGATGACGGCGACCGAGCAACTCCTCGCCGTGCTGGCCAACGAGCCGGAGTCGCTGGCGGAACGCTACGGAATCCAGGGGCCACTCTGGGCGTCCCCCCCACATCTCCATGATCTCGTCCCGCTCGCACGAGACCTGGCGGGGTGGGTGGGAGCCCGACCCCGCACCACCGATCCGATCTGGGGCTCGGGGGTCAACAGCATCTCGACGGGCACCCCGTTCACGAACCCTTCTCAGTTCGTTCCCTACGATGCCAACGCACTGCTAGGTGTG
The DNA here is from genome assembly GCA_016845285.1 of Deltaproteobacteria bacterium. Taxonomy (GTDB): domain Bacteria; phylum Myxococcota_A; class UBA796; order UBA796; family UBA2385; genus BH17. The sequence goes on from JAERSX010000942.1 coordinate 1,961, forward strand.
GCGCCGCGGGTCCACCTGACACACCTCGCCTCTCACGCCGTGCTCCGAGAGGTCCTGCGCCAGCGCGATGTCGTGTTGACCCACGGGCAGCTGAGAGCCCTGCTGCCCCAGATCAAGTCCTGGTGCTACGCGGCAAACACAGCTGAGATCCCCGACGCCGCGCTCGACGAGCTGGTGGCTGGGTTGGGGGGCGACGAGGTGCCGGCGGCGGTGTGGGTGGCGGTCGAGGAACTTCCCGACACACCCGCTCTTCCCTGGGCGGTCATGGAGGCGAGCATCGACGCCTTGTTGGCCGCTGGGCCGACACCTCTGGCTCGCCGCAAGGGGGGCCGCTTGCAGGTGAGCCAGGAGGTGGCTGACGTCTGTGTGCGGGTGAGCCGAACCGACTTCTCCCGCCACCACTGGTGCTTGGATGAGCCCGGTGATCGACGAGCGCTGGCCATCTGGACCGCAATCGGGGGCTCGTTCTTCGCCGACTTCGGGGTGGACCCGGCCGAGCCACGGATCTTCGGCTGGGGAATGAACCCCCTTCCAGCCGCCACACGACACGCCCTGGGCGCCCTCAAGGGGCGGGATGGGCGCTGGATCGCGACCTCGATCTCCGCAGCACCAGAGTCCTTCCTGCCGTGGGTCGACCAGTCCCGCAGCCCGGTGGATCGAGCCCAGCTCGACGCGCTCTTCGAGCTGGGCCCGGTGGGCATCAGGCTGGCTGCGAAACAAGCATGCGTTCATCCGTTCTTTCTTCACCATGGGCGTGGCGGGACCTTTCTTCAGGTGGTCAACGCCGGACACCAGTCCCCCTGGATGCAGCTGACGCGTGACTTCTGCCAGCTCACAGGCCATCCCTTCCTGGCGGTCACCTCAGCCAATCGAACCGGGCAGGGAACCCACAAAGATCTGAGAGAGCTGATGGTGGATCTGGGTCCACTGGGTGTACCCATCGCCGCGGGACCGGTGAGCGTGGACGGCGAGCTGGCCTCTGCCGAGGACCGCATCGCGGCGTATCGAGAGCTCCATCGGGCCTCTCTGGCGCTGTCTGCGGCGGAGCGCGCCGAGGACGAGCGCTTGCTGCCCACCTCCACCACCCTGATCGCCCCTGGCGATTCCGAGTGGCGGGTCGAGCGGCACGGCTCACTCCACTGGCGGCGGATCGCGAGTCGACTGTCGTCTGTCGGGGTCACCCTGCGCCCACCCGAAGAGCCCCGACTGGAGCCATCGGACTACGTGGGCGGCGCGCTGGTGGACCTGCCGATGTTCTCGTGCCTCGATGCGCACACCCTCTCCGAGGTCGGTCGGATGGTGACGGTCCGTCGGCTGGAGCCAGGCGAGATCGTGGTCCGTGCCGGGGAGCTGGCCGACGAGATGTACATCGTGCTCGAGGGTGCCTGCCTGGTGTGGCTCGACGGCCAGAAGCTCCCTCTGGAGCAGGGTCAGTTCTTCGGTGAGGTGGCCCTGCTACGCAGCACAGGTCGCTCGGCCACGGTCAGCGCCGCGGCAGAGGCCCGTGTGGCTGTCCTCAGCTCCCACGTCTTGCATCGGCTGATGGAGGAGTCTCCGGGACTCGCCAACATCTTGCGCCAGACCGCCCAGGATCGTGTGCCCGGCGCCGTGAGGCCTCAGCCAGGCGAGAAGATGAACGGGTAGGAGACGATGACGATGCCGCCGCCCTTGGGCTCGGGGAACTTGAAGCGCATGAAGCGGCCGTTGATGCAACCCTCGACCGTGGAGTTGTTCATGGTCGACGCCTTGGTGGAGGCTTTGCTGACGCTTCCGTCCTTGGCGACGACGAACTTGACCACGATCTTCCCGCCGAGGCTGGGGTTGGTGTTGAGCTCACGCTGGTAGCAGTAGGTGATCTGGTTCATGTTCCGCTTGATGACGGCATCGATGAGCGACTTGTCCAGGGCACCCAAGATGATGGGGTCACCGCC
>JAERSX010000943.1 GCA_016845285.1 Deltaproteobacteria bacterium
TCTGGGTGCTTGGCCTTGTCGCCTTCGCGAGGGCTCCCAGGTGAGACGGGTCTACGGAGTGGGTGACATCTCGGAGCGCCACCGCCATCGCTACGAGGTCAACCCCGACTACTTCGACCGTATCGAAGAGGCCGGACTCCTCATCACAGGCCGTAGCCCAGATGGGCTGCTCGCCGAGATGGTCGAGCTGCCATCCCATCCCTACTTCGTGGGCTGCCAATTCCACCCTGAGTTCAAGAGCAAGCCCCTGGCACCACACCCCCTCTTTGTGGCCTTCGTGCGTGCTGGACTGGCGCACAAGGGACGCCGCGTCCGCGGAGCTGAAGACGTCGAGGATGCAGTCATCGCCCAGGCCATGGCGATGGCGGGCGAAGAGGTGGCAGGCGCCGAGGCGTGATCTTCTTCCTGCTGGCCTGCGCCACAGACGTGCCCGAGCCACCCGAGCACCGGGTCCTTCTCGAGGAGGTCCGACTCGAGCTGCCCGGTCAGCTCGAGGTCCGGGCAGCGCAGGCAGTGGCCTCGGACGAGGGCAAGGTGGTCGCGCAGACAGTCCAGGCAACCGCGCAGGGCGCCCCGCAGCTCGAGATAGACGCACCCCGTTCCGAGTGGGACCTGGAGGCGCGGGTCATCCGGTTTCTGGGTGGCGTGACCGCTGTGCGCGGGGATGTGACCCTCACGTGCGACGAGCTCACCGTACGTATGCGCGATGCGGAAGAGGTCGAACGCGCCATCGCTGATGGGGAGGTGCGGGTGGTCCGGGGTGATCGCGTCGCGACCGGGGACATGGCAGTGCTGGAGGTCGCCAGTGGGGAGGTACGGCTGACGGGAACCCCCACCGTGACAGATGGTCCCAACCGCATGACCGGAGAGAAGATCACGCTCTTCCTCGATGACGAGCGGGTGATCTGCGATGCCTGCCGGCTCGTTGTGGACGGTGCGGCTGTGCTCCCGGACCGCGGGTGAGGGGCCTCCGGGCTGCGGGCCTCGTGAAGTCGTACCGCGGACGTACCGTGGTGCGGGGAATCGACGTGCAGGTCCAGCCGGGCGAGATCGTCGGTCTGTTGGGTCCCAATGGTGCGGGTAAGACCACGACCTTCCGCATGCTCGCCGGCCTGGAGAGGCCCGACGCTGGAGAGATACAGCTGGACGATGCCCTGCTCGGCCGGCTGCCTCTCTGGCGGCGGGTTCGGTTGGGGCTCGGCTACTTGCCGCAGGAGCCCTCGGTCTTCCGGCGGCTCAGCGTGCGCGAGAACGTGAGCGTTCCTCTCGAGACTCTTGGCCGCCAGAACGCTGCCGCCGAGGCCGACGCGCTCCTGGACGAAGCGGGTCTGACGCACCTGGCACACCAGCGAGCTGGGCGCCTCTCGGGGGGGGAACGTCGACGCCTCGAGCTGGCGCGCTGTCTGGCTACGGGGCCGCGGATCCTGCTCCTCGACGAGCCATTCAGTGGGGTCGACCCTGTGGCCGTGGCCGATCTGCAGCACCGGGTCCTTGCCCTGGCTGCCAACGGGATCGGCGTGCTGGTCACCGATCATGCGGTGCGCGAGACACTCAGGATCTGCACCCGCGCCGTAGTGATGGACGGTGGCGAAGTCATGGTGGCCGGCACTCCGGCCGAGGTGGCCGAAGACCCCCATGCCCGCGCCCGCTATCTGGGGGCTGGATTCCGGTTGGAAGAAGAAGACCACTCTCGTGGTTGACAAGGTAGCCCTGGCGCGGACCTTGCATGGTGTATGGTGAGAGTGCCACGCTCACGAGGCGTTGATCCATAGAGGAGCAAGATGGCTCTGGACATGAGACAGACCCAGAAGCTTAGTCAGCAGCTGGTGATGTCGATGCAGCTTCAGCAAGCGATCAAGCTGCTGCAGCTCAGCCACCAGGAGTTGGTGGCCACCGTCGAAAAGGAACTCGTCGAGAATCCCGCGCTCGAGGAGGTCCCGGACTCTGCCACCGGTGTCGTGAGCGACGGGGAGCGCAAGCTCCAGGACGAGGCCAAAGCGCAGAGCAAGGATGTTGTCGAGCAGAACAACGGCGATCAAGACAACGAGGTCGATTGGCAGAAGATCCTGGAGCAGCGAAAGGCCGATGGCAGCGCCTTCCAGAACGCTGCAGGCCCCAGCCGCTTCGACGACCTGCCCCCCATCGAGCAGAGCCTGGCAGACACCACTGATCTGACCAGTCATCTGATCTTCCAGCTTGGCATGCAGCTCTGTACCGACGACGAGCGTCGTGCAGGTGTCGGTGTGATCTTGAACCTCGACCATCGGGGTTGGCTCCAGGCCACCTGGGAAGAGATCGCCGAGGCCACAGAGGTGGACATGTACGCAGTCGAGGGCGCCGTGATGATCGTGCGCACCCTCGACCCCATCGGTTGCGGCTGCCGGTCATTGGCCGAGACCCTCGCTTACCAGGCCACCCTGCGCTGGCCCGAGGATCCCTTCATCGAGGAGCTCATCACTGTGCACCTCGGAAACTTCGAGGGGCGCAACTACCAGGGAATCGCGCGACAGATGGAGCTCGAGGTCGAAGATGTGGTCGAGTACCACAAGATGATCAAGGAGCTGGAGCCCTGGCCTGGGCGTCCCTACGCTGACCTGGGCAACAACTACATCACGCCGGACATCGAGGTCGCCAAGCGGGCGGGGGAGTGGGTGATCGTCCAGAACGAGGACGGCCTGCCACGCCTTCGCGTGAGCAACTACTATCAGCAGGTGTTGTCTGGAAAGCAGTCCAGCCGCGAGGACAAGAAGTACATCAAGGAGCGCCTCGACAGCGCGGACTTCCTGATCAAGAGCATCTTCAAGCGGCAGCGGACGATCTATCGGGTGATGAAGTGCATCCTCGATCGTCAGCAGCAGTTCTTCGACAGGGGAGTGGAGCACCTGCGCCCCATGGTGCTGCGCGACGTGGCTGATGAGATCGGCGTGCACGAGTCGACCGTCTCCCGTGTGACCACCAACAAGTACGTGCAGACGCCGCATGGGATCTTCGAGCTGAAGTACTTCTTCAGCGCGTCGATTCAGAGGGCCAACGGGGAGGATCTCGCGGCCGAGTCGGTCAAGATCAAGATCAAGCGTCTTGTCTCGGACGAAAATGCCCGCAAGCCCTTGTCGGACAGTGCGCTGGTGAAGCTGCTCAAGCAGGACAACATCACGATCGCGCGTCGAACCGTGGCAAAGTATCGAGAGCAGCTGGGCATCCTGTCTTCCAGCAAGCGAAAGCTCATGTTCTGAATGTCCCGGTCGTCGTGCCGCGGGTCTACCCGCTGCGAACGACCAGGAGTGTCAGGCAAACCCCCGAGTCACCAACAGAGGGAGTCATCAATGAAGCTCGAAGTGTCGTTTCGCAACGTGGAACTCACGGAGAAGGAAAGAGACGCACTCAAGCTGCGGGCGCGACGAAAGTTCGAAAAGGTCGCCCGCTATCTCAAGGATCCCAACGAGGCGGCCCTGACGCTGACCGCTGTGAGGCACACGCGTGTGGCCGACCTTCAGGTCAAGGCATCCGGAGACCAGTTCTTCGGTGCAAAGGTCGACGATGCGGCTGACTGGGTCAGCGCCATCGATGCGATCATGAACAAGCTGGCTCGGACCGTCCGACGGCGAAAAGAACGTCAGAGGGACCGCTCACAAGCCCACGCAGGGCCACCGGGAGACGGCTTCCTTCGAGCTGACACCCCCGACATCGTCGAAGATCTCGAGGACGAGTTCCAGCTCTGGACCGAAGAGGTCCCGCGTCCGAACCCCTAGTCGATGCGTCGTCGGCGCGCGCCGAGCATCAACCCGAAGAGTGCCATCGCCATGCTCCCCATGGGGCTGGCGCCTGCTTGGCAACGGCTGCCACCGCCAAGCAGGAAGGGGTTGGTGTCGCATCGGTTGCCGATGCCGTCGAGATCCGTGTCGAACTGCTCGGGGTTGAAGTCTGCTGGGCAGTTGTCGCAGGCGTCGCCGAGGCCGTCGTGGTCGGTGTCGAGCTTGTCGTAGCCGGCGACTCCCGGACACAGATCGCAGGCGTTCCCGGTGCCGTCACCATCGTCATCGTCCTGCTCGGGATTGGCGAAGGCTGGGCAATTGTCGCAGGCATCTCCGAGTCCATCTTCGTCGGTGTCGAGGTACTCCTCTTCGTAGATGTCCGGGCAGGGGTCACAGAGATCGCCGAAGCCATCTCCGTCGAGATCTTCCTGGTCACGGTTGAAGGCGGTGACGCAGTTGTCGCACTCGTCGCCGACGCCATCTCCGTCTGAGTCCGCCTGGTCGGGATTCAGCTCGTAGGGGCAGTTGTCACACTCGTCGCCGACCTCGTCCCCGTCTGAGTCCACCTGGTCGGGGTTGTAGGTGACCGGGCAGTTGTCGCACGCATCCCCGATGTCGTCGATGTCGCTGTCATCCTGTGACGGGTTGTAGTCGTCTGGGCAGTTGTCGCAGACGTCACCCACCACGTCGTTGTCGACGTCCAGCTGATCGGGGTTGTAGTCGTAGGGACAGTTGTCGCAGGCATCGCCGAGCTCGTCGGTGTCGTTGTTCGCCTGATCATTGTTGGAGATGTCGATGCAGTTGTCGCAGACGTCGCCCCAATCGTCGCAGTCCATGTCGGCCTGGTCGTTGTTGGAGTCCTCCGGACAGTTGTCGCACTTCACTGTGGCTACGAGGTCCGGGTAGGTGGCGTCCTCCGGGTAGACGATCTGGCCGTAGCTCAGGCCGTCCTCATCCACATCCAGCTCGTAGTCGAGGACCGCGAACATGCAGCCGAAGCTGAAGTAGTCGTAGTAGTAGTCGGCGTTCGGGTAGGGATTGCCGTCGGCATCGACGGCCTCGAGGCACTCGGGGTCGGTCAGGTCGACGATTCGCTCGTCTGTGACGTCGACCCCGTTGCAGTTGAGATCCTGCTCGAGATCGTTGAAGCACCCGCCGTCGTCTTGGGCAAGAGCGGGCGCGGTGAGGTGGAGCAGCGTGACCAAGGCCAACATCAGGGCGACTCCTGGTCAGGCACCGTAGCAG
>JAERSX010000944.1 GCA_016845285.1 Deltaproteobacteria bacterium
GCCCGGCGCCGTGCAGATCGCCCCGAGCGTGCTCTGGCAGAAGCCGCTGGTGGGCCCCAACCCCGTCATCGACCAGACCATCGACGCCGAGACAGGCTGGTACACACCCCGCGTGGTGCCCCGAAACGTGATGGACGACCCCTTCGTGGTGCGCGAGAACCGCGAGACCACCGCCTTCGAGCTCCTGCTGGTCTACGACCCCACGCCCGGCAGCTGGATGTGGCAGTGGGACAACTTCGTGCGGGAGGATGCAGGCTTCAGCGCCGCCCTCGACTTCGTCTACCGGTTCCAGCCCACCTCCACCGACAGCCACATCGGCTTCACCGAGGACGGCATCCTCTTCAGCTACGACGAGGCCCCACCCGCCCAGGATGTCTTCGACATCACCGGGCATGTGCACCTGAGGCCCCGCGGCGACATGCAGCTGCGGCTCACGGGCTACGGCGGCACCAAGCAGGCCTCGGGATCGGACCCACGGCTGGTCACCGCATACGGCGGTGGTGTCACCGGCTGGTGGCGGACGCTCGCGCTGGAGACCACCCTCAAGGTCGATGACTGGGGCCCCTACGACTACCACCGGGACTTCAACCTGACCTACCCGCTGCAGCTCGTGGGCGACCTCAGCGGTGGCCTCGCCCGGCCCAACCTGGACAAGAGCCAGCCTCGCCTGGGCATCCGTGGCCAGGTCCGCACCCTCGACGAGCACTCTCCCGACTACCTCGGTCTCTCCGGCGCCTCCGGCGAACAGGACCTCGAGTGGGAAGTCGGCACCTACGCCTTCATCGGGATCTGAGCATGCGCCTGACCCCCCTCCTCTTCTTGATCGCCTGCGAGGCCACCCCGGCGACCTACGTCTACGGCCAGGCGCTCTCCGACGTCGAGTTCGACCTCTACACCGACGACATGGGTGTGTACCCGAGCGACGCCGTGCTCCACGACCCCAACAACCCCTTCGCCGAGACCGGCGTGAGCGCCCAGGGCAAGTGGGACATCCTCGACGCGGGAGCCTGGCCCGCCACCTTCTATGCGTGGGCCACCCTGCTGGCCTCCGAGCCCATCGGCGAGAACCAGTTCTACACGGCCACCGCAGCCGGCGAGATCTGGGCCCGCTTCGACTGCCATCCAGACGACCTCTACGGTGTCTGGCAGATCGCCATCGACGGCCATCAGACCGTCCTCGACGAGTTCGGGGACAGCCTGACCTACGACGCCACCGGCACCATCGCCTACCCCCTGGCGCCCAGCAGCTACCGGGCCATCGAGGCCCTGGGCGGCACACCGCAGGGCTGGACCCTGGTGGTGGGCGAGGACGGCACGGAGACGCTGGTGGCCGTGCCCGCGCCGGTCGAGGTGGACTGATGCTGCTCCTGCTGGCCCTGGGCTGCCGCCCCGACGTGGGGCTCCCCAACTACCCGGACGCTTCGGCGCTGGCAGACACCAGCGAGAGCGGGTGGAACGGCGGGCCCGATCCCTACGAGGCAGGCGAAGATCGCCTGAGCATGGGGCTCTACTACGAGTCCGGCTACTCCGAGGCGATCCCCATCGACGACCTGACCACCCACTACTACATCTACAACGACACCTACACCGAGAGTGTCGATATGCAGGATGTGGTCGAGGGGGAGGAGTCTGCGGTCATCACCCACGGAAGCGCCGGCTGGTTCGGCGGTGGTCTCACCTGGGACAGCGGCGTCGATCTCTCGGGGTGGACGACCATGTGGGTGAGCTTCAAGTCCTCCGACGCCGGCTTCACCTCTCTGAACATCCACCTCACCGGGGGCACCGAGGCCATCGTCGAGGCCGCCACCTACGGCTTCGTCCCCGACGGCGAGTGGCACCACCTCGAGATCCCCCTCTCCGACTTCGAGGCCGGAGGGGCCGATCTCTCCGTCGTGACCGGGCCCTTCGTCATGATCGGCGAGGGCGGCGCCGAGGGCGAGGTGCTCCGGGTCGACAACCTCTACCTGACGGCGGACTGAGCATGCGCGCAGCCCTTCTCGCAACCTCGCTCGCGGCCCTCGGCTGCACCAACGCCAAGGCTCCTGTGGGCTCCGAGGCCTCTGCCTGGAGCCTCGTCTGGAGCGACGAGTTCGACGGCGCCGAACAAGCCCCCATCGACGACGACAGCTGGCAGCACGACATCGGCGGCGACGGCTGGGGCAACGACCAGCTCGAGTACAACACCGACTCCACCGACAACGTGCGCACCGACGGGCGCGGCGTCCTGGAGATCGTCGCCCGCGAGCAGAGCTACGAGGGCAACGACTACACCTCGGGCCGCATCAAGACCCAGGACCGCTTCGAGTTCGGCTACGGCCGGGTCGAGGCCAACATCAAGGTCCCCAAGGGAAGTGGGATCTGGCCGGCCTTCTGGCTGCTGGGCGCCGACTTCGAAGAGGTGGGCTGGCCCTCCTGTGGCGAGATCGACATCCTCGAGCTGCAGGGCGAGAACCCCGCCACCAGCCTGGGTACGGTCCACGGCCCCGACTACTCCGGCGCCGCTGGCGTGGGCGCCACCTACACGCTGGACGAGGGCGACTTCAGCGACGACTACCACCTCTTCGCCGTCGACATCGACCCGGGTCACATCGCCTGGTCCATCGACGGCGAGGTCTTCCACACGCTCACCCAGGCCGACCTCCCCGCGGGCAGCACCTGGGTCTTCGACGGCGAGTGGTTCATCATCCTCAACGTGGCGGTGGGCGGCCACTTCGTCGGTGAGGTCGATGAGGACGCGCTGCCCGCGTACATGCAGGTGGACTACGTGCGCGTCTACGAGCGAGCGGAGTGAGACAGCGCTTGCTCGGGGCCCTGGTGCTCGGAGCCCTGGCGCTCGGGTCCTGCCGCACCAAGACCGAGGCGCCACCGGGCACCTTGGTGGTGGTCAAGGAGCTGCAGGCCTCCTGGATCCGCAACTTCAACCCGTTCAGCGTGGCCGGCGGCAACCGCTGGCCCACCAACTGCGGCATCTACGAGCCCCTGCTCATCTACAACAGCCTGAGCGGTGAGTTCGAGCCCTGGCTGGCGGCCTCCTTCGACTGGGAGGTGCCGGGCGAGCGCCTGGTCTTCGCGCTCCGCGAGGGCGTGCAGTGGTCGGACGGCGAGGCGTTCACAGCCGACGACGTGGTCTTCACCTTCCAGCTCCTCGAGGACACCAAGGCACTCGACGTGCACAACCTCGCCGCCCGCATGGATGCGGTCTCTGCCCGCGACGATCACACCGTGGTCATCGAGCTGAGCGAGCCATTCGTGCCCGGGCTGGCCTGGATCGGCCACCAGACCATCGTGCCCGAGCACATCTGGTCCGAGGTCGACGATCCCGTCATCCACACCAACCCCGATCCAGTGGGCACGGGCCCCTTCACCGAGGTGCTCCGATTCGAGACCCAGGTCTACGACATCGGCCGGAACCCGCACTACTGGAACCCCGAGGCAGCCAAGGGGATCGAGCGCCTGCGCATGCCGGCCCTTCCCAGCAACGAGGCGGCCAACCTGGCCTTGATCCACGGCGAGATCGACTGGACGGGCACGTTCATCCCCGCCGTCGACCGGGTCTTCGTGGAGCGAGACCCCGAGCACCACCACTACTGGTTCCCGCTGGTGGGCAGCACCATCTTCTTGTACGCCAACACCGCAGCACCGCCCTTCGACGACCCGAACCTCCGTCGCGCGGTCAGCATGGCCATCGACCGCGAGCTCATCGTGCGCATCGCCATGCACAACACCACGGTGCCCGCACACCCCACGGGCCTGACCGACGCCCACAAGGCCTGGCGCGACCCCACCGCCGCCGCCAAGGGCACCTGGGTGACGCACGATCCCGCCGCCGCCGCCGAGCTCCTCGACGCCGCGGGCTGGACCCTCGACGCCAAGGGGCAGCGCCGCAACGCCGCCGGAGAGCCCCTCATCGCCGAGCTGCAGGTGGTGACGGGCTGGTCGGACTGGGTGCGAGCGGCCCAGATCATCACCGCCGACCTGCGGGCACTGGGCATCGACGCGTCGGTGAAGAGTCGGGACTTCGGTGCCTGGATGGAGGGCCTGAACCGCGGCACCTTCTCGCTGTCGCTCGGCTGGGCCCAGGAGGGACCGACGCCCTACAACCCCTACCAGGGGCTCATGTCGGCCGAAGCCACCAAGCCCGTGGGCGAGACCGCGCCCGCAAACTGGCACCGCTTCGGCAGCGAGGAGGTCGACGTGCTGTTGCGGGCCTTCGAGGGCACCACAGACCCCGAGCTCCAGCGGGCCATCATCTCGCGACTCCAGCACATCTTCGTGGACGAAGCGCCGGCGATCCCGCTCTTCCCGAGCCCGAGCTGGGGCCAGTACAACTCGGCCCGCTTCGATGGCTTCCCCAGCGCCGACGATCCCTACGCCCTGCTGAGCCCCCACAAGGCGCCCGAGTCCCTGCTGGTGCTCAGCTCCATCTACGCCAAGGACGCACCCACCTCGGAGAACACGCCGTGATCTCCACCCTGCGAGCCTCCGCCGGCTTCCTGCTGCGCCGCCTCGGCTTCTACGGCCTGGCGGGCTTCGTGGCGCTCACCCTCAACTTCTTGATCCCGCGGCTCATGCCCGGCGACCCGGCCACCGTCATGTTCGCCCGCTTCCAGGGCGAGCTCGAGCCCGAGGCCATCGACGCGCTGCGCGAGGCCTTCGGGCTCACCGATGCCCCCATGTGGGAGCAGTACCTCCAGTACCTGACCGCGCTGAGCCAGGGCGATCTCGGGCTGAGCGTCGCCTACTTCCCCGCTCCGGTCACCGAGGTGATCGGGGTGGCCCTGCTGTGGACCGTGCTGCTCGCCGGCGTGGCGGTGGTGCTGGCCTTCGGCCTGGGCTCGGGTCTCGGCGCCCTGGCCGCATGGCGCCGCAACGGCCTCCTCGACCAGATCGCCCCCCCGCTCCTGAGCTTCCTGGGCGCCTTCCCCTACTTCTGGCTGGCCATGGCGGCGGCCTGGATCTTCGGCTTCCAGCTCGGCTGGTTCCCCCTCCGGCACGCCTACGACGCGGGCCTCGACCCCGGCCTCACCTGGGCCTTCGTCAGCAGCGTGATCAGCCACGCCGTGCTGCCGGCGGGCACCATGGTGCTGGCAGCCCTGGGCGGCTGGCTCCTGGCCATGCGCAACACCATGGTGGGCGTGCTCGGCGAGGACTTCATCACCTACGCCCAGGCCCGGGGCCTGCCCTCGCGCCGGGTCTGGCTCCACTACGCCGTGCGCAACGCCATGATGCCCAACCTCACGGGCTTCGGCATGGCGCTGGGCTTCGTGCTGTCGGGCGCCCTGCTCACCGAGATCGTCTTCGCCTACCCGGGCCAGGGCTACCTGCTCATCAACGCGGTGCTGGCCCAGGACTACCCGCTGATGCAGGGCCTCTTCCTCACCATCACCATCGCCGTGCTGGGCGCCAATTGGCTGGTCGACTGCATGACGGTGGTGCTCGACCCGAGGACCCGCACATGAGCGGGCTGCTCGCCAACCGCAAGGCACGCCTGGGCCTCGGGATCCTCGCGGTGATCGCGGTGCTGGCCATCGCGGGGCCCTGGTTCGCCCACGATCCCCTCGCCTACCTGGGAGATCCCCTGGAGGCGCCGAGCGCCCGCCACTGGCTGGGCACCACCGGCCAAGGCCAGGACGTCCTGGCGCAGACCCTCGTGGGCGCACGGCTCACCCTCGGCGTGGGCTTCGTGACCGGCCTGCTGGTGCTGATCATCGGAGCCTTGATCGGCGGGACGGCCGGCTACCTCGGCGGGCGAGTCGACGACCTCTTCACCCTGCTCATCAACGTCTTCCTCGTCATGCCGGGCCTGCCGCTCATGGTGGTCATCGCCGCCTGGCTGCCGCCTGGTCCGCTCACCATGATGGGCGTGATGGTGCTCACGGGCTGGTCCTGGAACGCCCGGGTGCTGCGCAGCCAGGTGCTCACCCTGCGCAACCGCGACTTCGTGGCTGCTGCCGTCGTCAGCGGAGAGCCCGCCTGGCGCGTGGTCGTCGTGGAGATCCTCCCGAACATGGCCTCGCTGCTGGCGAGCGCCTTCATCGGCGCCACCATCTACGCCATCGGCGCCCAGGTGGGCCTGGAGTTCCTGGGGCTGGGCGACCTCTCGCTGGTGACCTGGGGCACCAACCTGTACTGGGCCACCAACGACGCCGCGCTCATCACGGGGTCGTGGTGGACCTTCGTGCCCACGGGGCTGGGTGTGGCCCTCACCGGCTTCGCGCTCTCGCTCATCAACTTCGGCATCGACGAGGTCACCAACCCGAGGCTGGCGGCGACACGCCACGTGGCCGGGCCGCCTCGGAGCACGCCGGTGATGCGGGAGGAGCCATGAGCCCGCTCCTCGACGTCCGCGATCTGAGCGTCGCCTACGGCCTGCCCCCCCAGGGCGTCGAGGCCGTTCATCGCCTGAGCTTCCAGGTCGACGAGGGGGAGACCGTCGGGCTCGTGGGCGAGTCGGGGAGCGGAAAGTCGACGGCGCTCATGGGCGTGCTGCGGGTGCTGCCACCACCGGGAGTGATCACCAGGGGGAGCGTTCGCTTCGACGGGCGCGAGGTCCTCGACATGGACGAGGCCGAGCTCCGCGCCTGGCGCTGGCGGGACGTGTCCCTGGTGCCACAGAGCGCCCTCAATGCGCTCAACCCCATGCTGACCGTGGGGCAGCACGTCGCGGACACCCTGCGGGCCCACGGGGTGCGGGACCGAGCAGAGATCGGACGCCGAGGCCAGGAGCTGCTCGCGCTCGTCGACATCGACAGCGTCCACCTCGACAGCCATCCCCACACACTCAGCGGCGGCATGCGTCAGCGCGTGGCCCTCGCCCTCGCCCTCGCCCTCGAGCCACGACTCGTCATCATGGACGAGCCCACCACCGCCCTCGACGTCGTGGTGGAG
>JAERSX010000945.1 GCA_016845285.1 Deltaproteobacteria bacterium
GCGTGGGGTGGGGTCGGGTGTCTGCTGAAAACCCACATGCGGCTTGGATCACACCGAGCTCTGCCTGGTAGATGGCCACGGCCCGCAAGGTGCTCATGAGCTTGTCACGCTTGGGTCCCGGAATGGGCGGACCCCAGCGAAGCACGGTGCCGGCGGAGTGGGCCAGACGCCCCATCAACGTGGTGACGCTCTCCTGGCGGGCCCGGAGCTTGAGCATGCCCGGCTCGATGGTCATCGCTCTGCTACCAAGACCGATGATCGACGTGTCCTGGTGTTTCTCGTACATGCGCCAGAGCTCGCGTCCCAGGTGGACATTGCGGTTCTGCCACCCCTCCCAGGTGAGCAGGTGGTTGTGGCCAGCCTCGATCTCGGGCCGGTAGCGAACCGCCAGCTTCAAGGTCTGGTCGAGGCGGTAGCCGAGCTCGACGTCTTCCACGAGGGCGCGGGGGAAGTCCGTGTCGAACCCTCCCACCATCTCGATCGACTCGCGCGGCAGCGAGATGTTGCAGGTCCAGAACTGGGTCCAGCCGTAGCGTTCTCCCGAGGTCATGGTGTTGAAGCTGAACATCAGGTTGGTGGTCTGGCAGATCTCGGTGATGCCGTCGTCGAGGAGCTCGGGGAGGAAGTCGAAGGTGCCGAGGATGGCCTCGGGCACGACGGTGTCCAGCTGAGCCTGCAGGTGCTGCCGAACGCCGCTGGGCTGCGGCAGCGCATCGTCGTTGTAGATGAGCACGTAGCGACCGCGGGCCTCGGCGAGGGCGCGGTTTCGAGCCGCCGCAGGACCGGCGTTCTCCTGACGCAGCATCTTGAGCGTGAAGGGCCGCGGGCCCACGTCGGCGACGGGCTCCGGAGAGCCGTCGTCCACGACGATCACCTCGAAGGCACGGCGGTCGAGATCCTGCAGCGACATGCGGTCGAGCAGGTCGATGAGTGCGTCTGGGCGGCCATAGGTCGGCACGATGACGCTGATGAGGGGCTCGCTGCCGAGCAGCGGCTCGATCCGGGGATCGGCGACCACGGGCCCACCATCCCCGTGAACATCGAGCTCGCCCAGCACCTCGACTCCGATGGGATGCCCGGGGCTCACGGCCAGGAGCTTACGCGCCCTACGTGCTGCCTCGGCAGGCTGGCCCGCGTCGGTGTAGAGGTAGGCGAGGTTGCCGAGTATCTCGGCGTGGTCGGGCAAGACGCGGAGCGCCTGCAGCAGCAGCGCGATGGCATCGGGGCGCCTCTCGATGGCCGTGAGGCCCGCGGCCAGATCGATCCATGCGTCGGCACACAGGGGGTCCCTGCGGAGGGCGGCCAGCCAGCAGCCGAAGGCCTCGGGCGCTTCGCCTACTTCGGCGCGCCGTTCGCCCTCGGCGACGAGGACCTCGGCGTTCGGGCCATTGACCAGGGGCATGCGGAGGTGGGCGAGAGGCTCTGTGAGGGCGTCGGAGGCTTGCAGTGCGATCAGGCGCGGTCGCAGGGCTCTGGCCGGGATCCCGACCTTGCTGGCGGCCTTGAGGAAGGACCTCCTGTCTTCGGCCTGTCCGAGGGCGTCCACGCAGGCAACGGCGAGCACCCAGGGGTCGACCTTGTCGCCGAGCAGCGGCTCCAGTTCCTGGAAGGCCTGTTGGGGCTGATCCGAGAGGAGCGCTTCCACTCGTCCGAGACGCGCTTCTTCGTTGTCGGGAGCGGCAGCCAGCGCAGCGTCGAAGGCAGCCAGGGCCTCGGTGGCGCGCCCCGAGTCGAGAAGCACGCGACCGAGCTGGGTCGATGCAGCCCACGACGTGGCCCCGGGCAAGAGCTCGGAGGCATGGGTCTCGCCGTCCCGGGCCAGCGCGGTGCGAAAGGCCTCCTCGGCCGCTGGGAGATCTCCCAGGCGCGCGCGGGCCACACCACGAAGCAGATCGAGGTTGGGGTGTGAGATGCCCCATTCGGCGACCTCATCGAGGACAGAGTCGGCCTCGGCGAGGCAGCCGTCCTCCAGAAACATGTGCACCCGATACGAGGCGAGGTCCACCACCGGCGGACTCTCTCCCGCCGCACGAGCCGCTTGGAGTGAGGCCCAGGCCAGCGCTGCTTGGCTCCGTGCCCTCATGGGATCGGTGGCACGGATGAGCTCGCGCACGAGGTAGGTCCGGGGGACCGGGTTTTTCGGCTCCAGCTCGCAGCGCCGCTCCAGCAGGCGACGGTTTCGGACGTACTTGCCCTGGGACACCCGGTACTCGGGCACGCCGCCCAGGTGCACGATGGGCGCGTCGATCTCTCCGACGGTTCGGTCTCCACGAGAGAGCCATGCACCGACGGACTCGTGGACGACCCCTTCCCAGGCGAGATCCGGGGTGCGTCGTAGGAGGCGTGGGAGCAGGACGGGATCCCGGAGCCGCGCGGTGCCGGCGACGACCTCCGCCGGATCGGCATCCAAGCTGGAGGCATCGTGCAGAGGCAGCATCCCGCAGTCGATGGACGACCGGATGGCAGCCTGGAGGGCCTCTCCGGCTCCGGGTGCGAGGCGCTCGTCCGCGTCGAGCACCAGGATCCAGTCGCCGGTGACCGAGTCGAGGGCCGCGTTCCGTGCGGCGGCGAAGTCATCACACCAGGGGAAGTTCACGATTGTGGCGCCATGCTTCTGGGCGATGGCGACGGTGTCGTCGACACTTCCGGTGTCTACGAGCACGATCTCATCGACCACTCCCGCGACGGAGGCCAGACAGTCGGGCAGCATTGCCGACTCGTCGCGGGCGATGACGCAGAGGCTCAGGCGAGGCATGGAGACTCCGAAGCGGCAGAGCGGATGGACGTGCCGTGCCCGCCGGATCAAGGGGTGGGGGTGTGCCCCGAGGTTGCCGACGATACCGCAGCCGCACCTCGATGCTTCGAGTGAGCCTGGCTCAGGGAGTCCACTCCAGGATTCGGTTGTCCTGGGCGAAGAGCAGCTCGTTGGCCTGCTGGTACGAATTCGGCTTGCCCGCGTCTGTCCACTCGCCGTGGCAGATGTCGTACTCCAGGAGCCCGGCTTCGATGTAGCGGTTGTTCACCGAGGTGATCTCGAGCTCGCCTCGACCCGAGGGCTCCAGGTGGCTGATGTGCGTGAACACATCGCTGTCGTAGAAGTACAGCCCCACGACCGCGTAGTTGGAGGGGGGCTGCTCGGGCTTCTCCTGGATCTCGAGCACGTGCTTCTCGTCGAGGGCGGCCACGCCGTAGTGACGGGGCTCCTCGACGAGCTTGAGCAGCACGCGGGCACCGGTCTGCTGCGCGCGGAACCGGTCGGCGTACGGGGCGATGCTGTACTGGAAGACGTTGTCGGCCAGGATGACGCAGACCCGGCCGCCGGCCGCGAAGCCGCGGGCCAGGCCGAGGGCGTCGGCGATCCCTCCCGGCCGCTCCTGCACCCGGTAGGTCAGCTCACAGCCGAAGTCCTGACCACTGCCCAGGCAGCGCACCACATCTCCCATGTGGTCCGTGCTGGTGACGACGAGGATCTCGGTGATCCCGGCGGCACGGAGCTGCCGGATGGGGTGGTAGAGCATGGGCTCCCGCCCCACGGGGAGCAGGTGCTTGTTGGTCGCTCGGGTGAGCGGCATGAGGCGGGTGCCGAGACCACCGGCGAGGATGACGCCTTTCATGAGTCCGATGCTATCGCACCTCGTGGCCTGCTACCCTCTGGCCGCGGTGCCGCGCGGTGACGGAGGACCAGGTTGAGGCTCGGGTTCATGCAGCCCTACTTCTTGCCGTATGGGGGCTACTTCTCTCTGATCGCGTCCTGCGACACCTGGGTGGTGTTCGACGATGCCCAGATGATTCGTCATGGGTGGGTGGGCCGGAAC